>CALGOD010000995.1 GCA_937957845.1 uncultured Nocardiopsis sp. | reverse complement strand
ACATTATTCCATTTGTTTCCCTAAAAAGTTGGCAGCGGTTTGTGCAACTTTATGGTGTCGGCGCGTTCCTGCTCGACCGGCCGGTCGAGCAGACCCAACCGGTCGCGTAGTTCCACATGTTCCGCGGACAGGTACGACGCCACCGGCGGCAGGTCGTGCGTGGCGACCGTGGCCAGGCAATCCGTACGCCACTGGTCGGGGGTGCGTGGTTCGCCGTTCCCGTCCTGTTCGAACCACAGCACGGACGTGCCCAGAATGCCGCGGGCGGCGAGGTGTTCGCGCACCCACGGCTCCACCGTGCCCAGGTCCTCGCCGATGACGACGGAGTCCGCCTGATGGGCGGCCAGGGCAAGCGCGCCCACCATGCCCTCGTGGTCGAACCTGACGTAGGTGCCCTCCGCCGGGGAGGCCCCCTCCGGCACGCACCACAGTCGGAACAGTCCCATGACGTGGTCGATCCGGACCCCGCCGGCGTGACGCATGCTCTGGGCCAGGATCTGTCGGAAGGGCTCGTAGCCGAGCCCCGCCAGTCTCCGGGGGTGCCAGGGCGGCTGTCCCCACTCCTGGCCCTGCTGGTTGAACTCGTCAGGTGGTGCGCCCACCCGCAGACCGGGCACGAGGGCATCGCCGTACATCCACGCGTCCGCGCCCCCGGCCTGTACCCCGATGGCCAGGTCGTGCATGATCCCGATGCCCATCCCCCCGGCCCGGGCGGTGATCTGGGCCTGGGCGAGCTGCTCGTCGAGGATCCACTGGAGCCAGCGGTGGAACTCCACCCTCGGCCACCGGCGCAGCGCCTCCGCCCGGACGGTGCCGGAGTCGGCGTGGCGCAGATGGCCGGGCCAGGCCCGGTAGTCGGTGCCGTACTCCTCGGCCAGCGCCGACCAGGTGGCGAAGTCCACCAGTGACCGACCCTCGTTCTCCAGGTAGGCGCGCAGCGACGTCTCCCTCGCGGGTGTTCTGGGGACCGCGAAGAGGACCTCCAACGCGGCCCGTTTGGCCTCCCAGACCGCGTCGCGGTCGAGCAGGTCGGCGGTACGCCCGCGTTCGCGCAGCGGCCTGGCCAGGCGCTGGATGCCCTCACGCTCGGTGGGATCGAGCCGGGCGTACTCGGGCACGTCCTCGATACGGACGTAGAGCGGACTGGCGTAGCGGCGGCTGACCGGCAGATAAGGCGAGGGTTCCACCGGGGCCAACGGCTCGGTGGCGTGCACCGGGTTGATCAGGGTGAAGTCGGCACCCAGGTCACGCGAACTCCAGTCGGCGAGTTCGGCGAGGTCGCGGAGGTCACCGGTGCCCCAGGAGGCGCGCGAGCGCACACTGTAGACCTGGGTCATGATGCCCCACAGGCGGCGGTCGCGCCGCAGCGCACTGGGTTCGACACGCTCGGGGACCACCAACAGGGGGGCCTCGTGCTCGGTTCCGTTGTCGGTGACGCGCAGTGTGTGCACGCCCAAGGGCAGACCCGGGTCGAAGGGCAGGAGGGAGCCGTCGGAGGTCTCCACCACACTGCGCGCCCCTCCGGGGAGCACGGGATCGGGGGCCTTGCCCTCACGGACGACGACAGCCGGGGGCAGCGGACCCCGTTCCACCGCACCGGAGGCGTCGAGATCCACTCCCAGAGCGCCCAGGACATGGCGGATGGTGTCGGGGCCGACCGCGACCTGCCTTCCCCGCCAGTCCTCGTAGGTGGTTGCGACTCCGTACTGCTCGGCCACACGTGCCAGCTGAACGTCCCTCACAGGATCCGATCATGCCCTACCAGGAGCGTCATACACCGTAGGCCGTACCGGCGTGGGGCCAGAACATGTCCGGTCCGATGGCCGATGACCGTCGTCGGAGCGGTTCGGTCGGACTCGACGGAACGTACGGGCGGGCTGTCTGCACACTCCGTTGATTCGATCGCCGGGTCCGCTCTTCAACTGCATAATCGATGTGTGCTCGCCAACTACCGACGTCTCTTCTCCGTCCCCCATGTGCTCTCCCTTCTGGCCTGGTCCTTGATCGCGCGTTTCTACACCCCGGGCCTGATGATCGCGGTGACCTTCCTGGTGGTGGGGTGGACCGGGTCCTACAGCCTGGCCGGGCTGGTCGCGGGCGCCTTCACCCTGGGCATGGCCCTGGTGGGGCCGCTTCGGGGCCGGATGGCCGACCGCGGTGGCACCGACCGTCTTGTGCTGGTGTGCGGACTGGTGTTCAGCGTGGGGCTGCTTGGACTGCTCCTGCTCCCCGCCTCGCTGTGGTGGCTGTCGATCCCGTTGGCGTTGGGAACCGGCCTGTTCAACACGCCTGCCAGCCAGGTCGTGCGCGCCCTGTGGCCGAGGCTGACGCGCGGGCCGGAGCGGCAGGCGATCTACGCGACCGAAGCCACCGCGCAGGAGCTGCTGTTCGTCTTCTCCCCCGTTCTGACCGCCGGCGTGGTGGCCTTCGCGGGCGCCCACTGGGCGCTGGTGATGTTGTCGGTGCTGGCGCTGTCGGGTGCGTTCGGTTTCGCCTTCGCCCTGCGGCGGGCCGGGGTGACCGGCCCCGCACCGGTCGAGGACGGGGAGCACGGTGACGACACGGCCCCGGGCCGGGAGCGAAGTCTGCTGCGCCGCCCCGCACTGGTGACGATGTTCCTCATGTGCCTGCTGATGGTCAGCGGGATCATGGGGGTGGACCTGGTCATCGTGGCGTGGGCCAACGAGCTGAACGCACCGCAGTACGTGATGGTGCTGGCCTCGGTGTGGGCGTTGGGGTCGCTCGTGGGCGGAGCGATCGCGGGCGGACTACGAGGCCGCCCCCACCTGGTACGGCGCTGTTTCGCCTCGGTGCTGGGCGTGGCGGTCCTGGCGCCCTTCGTACCGCCCATCACCCACCTGCCGACGCCCCTGCTGATCACGCCGCTGCTGTTCCTGTCGGGCATGACGCTGGCACCGACCCTGGCCGCGGTGACGGGTCGCCTGGGCGACCTGGCCCCCACACGACGACGGGCCGAGGCGTTCGGGTGGATGGCCACCGCGATGAGCACCGGTGGCGCGGTCGCGGGACCGCTGGCCGGCGCGCTGGTCGACCTCCACGGGATCGCGGGCGGCGTGCTGGGTTCCACCGTCCTGGTGCTGCTGGCGGCACTGTTGAGCCTGTTCGTCTCCGAACGGCGTCCTGGGTCGGGCCGGAGCGGGCGAACGCGCGACGGCTCCGGGCAGGAGGTCCCGAGCGTGGAGGAGGTCGCGGGTGTGCTGGACGCGCCACCGGCGCACGGGGCGGCGTCGAGCGCGAAGACCGCGGCCGGCACACGCGACGAACGACGGTAGGGCCCGTCCAGGGAGCTCCGCCTCCCACGGACCCGCGGGGTCCGTCCCCTGTTCTTCGGGTCGGACGTCCCTGGTCAGTCGTCCCGGCCGGGCGGCACCCTGCCGACCCAGGGGCGGGCGCGTTCCAGCTGGGCGGACAGCGACAACAGGAGGCCCTCGCCCCCCATGCGTCCGGTCAGCATGACGCCGATCGGCAGCCCGTCGGGCGACCAGTGCAGGGGAACACTGGCCGAAGGCTGACCGGAGACGTTGTAGACCGAGGTGAAGGGCGTGAACTCGTTCATCCTCTGGAATTCCTCCTCTGGCCCGCCGACCGTGAAATGACCGATCGGCACCGGCGGCATGGCCAGCGTGGGCGAGAGCACGGCGTCGAACGGTTCGGTGGCGGCGACCAGGGAGCGCACGCCCTGTTGGAGGCGGACGCACGCGGCGATGTAGTCGGGGACGGGGGTGGCGGCCGCGCGTTCGCGCAGCCACCGGTTGAGCGGCCCCAGTTCGTCCTCACGGGCGGGGTCCACGGGGGTGGCCGAGGCCATCGCGGCCCAGAGGACCTGGAAGTCCTCCATGAAGGTCCCGCCGAAGTGGGCGTCCACGGGGGTGGGGATCTCCTCCACGTCGTGTCCGAGTCCGGCCAGCAGACGGACGGCCTCCTCGTGCGCGGTCAGGACGTCGGGGTGGACCGGGATCCCGACGGACCCGGTGGTGGCGTAGTACCCGATGCGCAGGCGGCCCGGTTCGCGGTCCACATGGTCGGTGAAGGTCTCACCCGGGGGCAGGGGTGGGGCCGTGAAGTAGTCGCCCGGCCTGGACAGGGTCATGGCGTCCAGGAGCAGGGCCGCGTCGCGAACGTCCCTGGTGAGGGGTCCGGCGGTGGACAGGCCGACGAGGTCGGGTTTGGCCGGGGCACCGGAGATCCGGCCGCGGGTGGGTTTGAGACCGAAGAGTCCGCACACACTGGCGGGGATACGAATCGAGCCGCCTCCGTCGCTTCCCTGGGCGACCGGGGCCAGTCCCGCGGCGACGGCCGCCGCGGCTCCCCCGCTGGAGCCGCCCGGGGACAGGTCGGTGTCCCAGGGGTTGCGGGTGGGAGGGGCGATGTCGTTCTCGGTGTAGCAGCTGGACCCGAACTCGGGGGTGTTGGTCTTGCCCAGCAGGACCGCACCGGCCTTCCGTAGTCGGGCGACCATGTCGGAGTCGGCTGGGGCCACGGCCTCACGAAAGAGCGCCGAGCCGTGGGTGAGCCGGACCCCCGCGACGGCATCGAGGTCCTTGATCGGCAGAGGAAGGCCGAGCAGGGGAGGAAGGTCCTCCGGCGTGTCTCTCATCACGCGTTTTTGCGCATGACGGGCTTGTTCTAATGCCTTTTCTGGAGTGACCGTAATGTACGTGCCGTAGTGGCGGTCATACTGTTCGATTCGGCTCAGAAAGTGCTCAGTGATCTCAGTGGGAGACAGTTCACGACGACGGACCATCGCCAGGAGGCGGTGGGCCGGAAGGTCATGGATCCGGGTCATGACGACTCAGGTTAGCGGGCACGGAAGCGGGCACCACGATGGTGGGACGCGCCTCTTCAGAGAAGCCGACCGAAAAGTCATCCTTCCCTGTCCTCAGGGTGGGAACACGCATGTGGGCCAGGGAACAAGGGAAGAAAAGTGTGAGAAGGAATGCACTAGGACTCGGATATGGAACGAACTAACCTGTCCGACGTGGATTCGGCAACCAAAGTGAACGGCCAGGCCCCGGCGTCCGCGAGCGCGGCCCCGACAAGCCCCGAGGCTCTCTTTTTCCCCAACCAACGCAAGGACAAGGGCACTTCGGGAGGAAAGGCCGTCTACGGAGCACTCCGGGACAGCCAGGCCGCCCGAAAGTGGATCCCCCGCGGCGGCGTCGCGGTCGTGGTCGCCATCGCCGTCGGTGCCCTCACCTCCGACTGGAGGATCGGCGTCACCTTCGGGATCGCCACCCTGGTCGGGCTGATGGTGTACTTCTCCCGACGCGAGTCGGAGATCCCCCGTTGGCGCAAGCCCTCGGCCGCCCAGCGCAAGACCGAGGCGCAGCTGAAGGTGATGAAGCAACTCGGCTACCGCGTGCTGCACGCCCGTGCCGTGCCCGGCGGCAACGGTCAGATCGACCACTTCATCGTGGGGCGACGCGGCGCCTTCGCGATCGACTCCGAATCCTGGGACAAGCGTCTTCCCCTGCGCAACAAACTGGAGCAGCTCTACCACGGACGGTTCAGCAAGAACGAGCGCATCGACGAGGCTCTGGAGGAGGCCAAGCGGGCCGAGGAGCTCATCAGCGCCGAACTCGGCCGCGAGATCAAGGTGCGGGCCTCGTTGGCCATCTACGGCCCCGGCATGCCCTGGGACAGCCACCGGCTGCGGGGTGTGGACATCATCACCGGGACCAAGGTCCGCAAGTGGCTGCGCACCGGCCGCGACCGCCTCACCGAGACCGAGATCGAGGAGATCCACCGGGCGGCGGAGAAGGTCCTTCCTCCCCGACACTGACCCCCGCAGACGACCTCTGACAGCGCGAAGGGTCCGGGTGCCGAGGCACCCGGACCCTTCGCTCGCCCAGGAAGCCCGATTCCTCCCGTATGCCCTCCGGCCTGGCCGGAAGCAGGAGAGCACGAGAACCGGGACCACCGCCCATGTCTCACGATCCGGATGCCCTGTCTTCCACTGCGAGACCGGATGTTCGCCGGCACGGACTACCATCGAAGGGAAACACCCGTAACGATGGGAGTCCGCTCCATGCCAGCCCTACGCTCACGCACCGTCACACATGGCAGGAACATGGCAGGTGCCCGCGCCCTCATGCGCGCAACCGGTGTCGAGCGCGAGGACTTCGGTAAGCCCATCGTGGCCGTGGCCAACAGCTTCACCGAGTTCGTCCCCGGTCACGTACACCTGCGCGAGGTGGCCGCGGTCGTCGCCGACGCGATCCGCCAGGCCGGTGGTGTCCCCCGCGAGTTCAACTCCATCGCCGTGGACGACGGCATCGCCATGGGCCACGGCGGCATGCTCTACTCCCTGCCCAGCCGCGAACTCATCGCCGACTCGGTGGAGTACATGGTCAACGCGCACTGCGCCGACGCCCTGGTGTGCGTGTCCAACTGCGACAAGATCACGCCCGGCATGCTGCTGGCCGCACTGCGCCTGAACATCCCGACGGTGTTCGTCTCCGGCGGTCCCATGGAGGCGGGCAAGGTCACGGTGGTCGACGGCACCGCCACCACCGTCCGCAAGCTGGACCTGATCAACCCGATGATCGCGGCGGCCGACGAGAGCGTCTCCCAGGCCGAGCTGGACGAGTTGGAGGAGGCCGCCTGCCCCACGTGCGGCTCCTGTTCGGGCATGTTCACCGCCAACTCCATGAACTGCCTCACCGAGGCGATGGGACTGGCCCTGCCCGGAAACGGCACGGTGCTGGCCACCCACACCGCCCGCCGCGCCCTGTACGAGGACGCCGGGCGCCTGGTCGTGGAGGCGGCCAAGCGCTACTACGACGAAGACGACGAGTCGGTCCTTCCCCTGTCCATCGCCACCCCGGCGGCCTTCGGCAACGCGATGGCCCTGGACGTGGCCATGGGCGGTTCCACCAACACCATCCTGCACCTGTTGGCGGCCGCCACCGAGGCGGGCGTCGACTTCGGCCTGCCCGACATCGACGAGGTCTCCCGCAGGGTTCCGTGTCTGTGCAAGGTCGCCCCGAACACCGACAAGTACCACATCGAGGACGTGCACCGCGCCGGCGGCATCCCCGCCATCCTGGGAGAACTGGCCCGCGGTGGACTACTGGACACCTCACTGCCCACGGTGCACGGCAAGACGGTCGGTGAGTTCATCTCCGCATGGGACATCTCCTCCGAGACGGTCCTGCCGGAGGCGCTGGAGCTGTTCCACGCGGCTCCCGGTGGCCGGCGTACGACCAAGGCGTACTCGCAGAGCACACGTTGGGACAGCCTGGACACCGACCGCGAGAAGGGATGCATCCGCTCGGTCTCCCACGCCTACACCGAGGACGGCGGCCTGGCGGTGCTCTTCGGCAACCTCGCACCCGACGGCGCGATCGTCAAGACCGCCGGTGTGGAGGAGGAACTGTGGACCTTCTCCGGCCCCGCCAAGGTCTTCGAGTCGCAGGACGACGCGGTCGAGGGCATCCTCAACAAGAGGATCGAGCCGGGCGACGTGGTGGTCATCCGCTACGAGGGGCCCAAGGGCGGCCCCGGCATGCAGGAGATGCTGTACCCGACGAGCTTCCTCAAGGGCCGCGGCCTGGGCAAGGCGTGCGCACTCGTCACCGACGGCCGCTTCTCCGGAGGCACGTCGGGACTGTCCATCGGCCACGCCTCACCCGAGGCCGCCGCGGGCGGTGACATCGCCCTGGTGGAGGACGGGGACGTCATCAGCATCGACATCCCGAACCGGAGCATCGTGCTGGAGGTCCCCGAGGACGAGCTGAGCACGCGCCGCGAGCGTCTGCTCAAGGAGCTGGGCCGCTTCCAGCCGCGTGACCGTCAGCGCCCGGTGACGGCGGCGCTGCGCGCCTACGCCGCCATGGCGACCTCGGCCTCGACGGGCGCGGCCCGCGACGTGTCGCAGATCGAGAGGTAGGCCGCCCGTTCAGGAACAGCATCCGCCCCCGCAGCACCCTCCGCCCGAGGGCGCGGGGGCGGACGCCCTCCCTCCCACCGCCACCGTGGACAGCAGTCGTACGGTGTCGTCGTGCCCCTGCGGGCAGGTCGCCGGATCCCCGGCACGGGCCATCGGACGGGAGAGTTCGAAGGTGTCGCCGCACTCACGGCAGCGGAAGTCGTATCTGGGCATGCGGACAGGATACGTCCCCCCGACTCTGGGACGAGGGGTCCGTGGAGGGCCCCTCCACGTGCGACGGGAGGGGACACCCACCCCCGTCCCCCATGCCGGGCGTACGACGAAGGCGGGACCGGGCGGGACGCCCGGTCCCGGTCCCGCCGTCTCAGGCGGCCAGGCGGGCCATGTACGGCTCCCATTGGGGATCGCCGTGGAGATCGCCGTTG
>CALGOD010000994.1 GCA_937957845.1 uncultured Nocardiopsis sp. | reverse complement strand
TACGATGGGCGCATGGACGAGGCCGTGTGGCTTGACCCCGAGCAGCAGCGCGTCTGGCGGGCCTTCCTCCGGATGAACGCAGCGCTCTACGACGACCTGGAGAAGGACCTGCGGGCTCGCACCGGTCTCTCGCTCGTCGAGTACGGCATCCTGGTGCACTTGTCCGAGGCTCCCCAAAGGCGTATGCGCATGCGCGTGCTCGCCGACAGCGTCATCGTCTCCAAGAGCAGGCTCTCCCACCAGATCGCCCGACTCGAACGCGACGGCCACGTGCGCCGGGAGCACTGTGAGGACGACCGGCGCGGGCTCTGGGCCGTGCTGACGGAGAAGGGTTCCCTCCTCCTGGAACAGGCCGCGCCCGGCCACGTCGCGCGCGTGCGCTCCCGGATCTTCGACAGGCTCACGACGGAGCAGGCCCACCTGCTCGGTGAGATCATCGACACACTCGAAGGTGACGAGTCCGTTCCCCGGGGATAGATTCGTCCGAATGCGCGGTATCAAGCCCACCTCCCACGGGTAAAGTCGGTGCCCGTGAGCAGACCATCCATCATCGGCGCCCAGAACTTCCGAGACGACGACGGCAGCGTCGATCCCGAGGTCGAGGCACGCCTGCGCGAGCACGCCGCGGGCAAGGGCGGCGACCGCCGGGTACTGGCCGCACTCAGCCGATCCCGCGTGCTCATCCCCGTGGTCGCCGTGGCCACCGAGACGGAGGAGGGCGTGGGAGGGCTCACCAAGGACAAGAACAGCGAGGTCGCCGTCCCGATCATGACGGGCCGGGACGGGCGCCGGGGCATGCTCGCCTTCACCTCGGTGGACGCGGTCCGTCGCTGGCGTCCGGACGCACGCCCTGTGCCCTTCACCGCCAAGGACGCCTGCCAGGCGGCCGTGGAGGAGGGGGCCGACGCCTTGGTGATCGATGTGGCCGGACCCGTCCCCTACACGGTCCAGGGACGCTTCCTCACCATGCTCGCCGAGACGGGTACAGTCCCCGAGCCCAAGGACGACCCGCAGGTCCTCGCACTCGTCTACAGGGTCACGCACACCGAGTTCGGTATCGAGCGCGTGCGCATCCACCCCTCCGAACGCGCGGAGATCGGCATCCGCCTCGAGCTGGAGGAACGCGACGACGAGACCCTGCGGCGCGTGGCCGGGCGGCTCTCCGAGGAACTGAGCGGCGTACTCCCCGGAGGGATCGAGTTGAGCGCCGTCGTGCGCGCCCAGCGCGACGAGGACCCCGACACGCGGTGAAGGCCCTCCCCAAGGGGCCGGTTCGTCCGAAGGTCGGGGACGATCGGGGACGAGGCGCGCCCGGAGTCGTCCCCAGGTCGACCCCACCGGTGTCGCGCCGGGCTCCGAAGGGGTAATTTCCCAGCATGCCCACCCCCGCGACGTCTGTGCTCGAACCACACCTGTGGATGACCGCCGTCGCCGTCTGCCTCCTTCTGTTCGGCGCGGCGGTGGGTCGGGTCGGTGGCCGCCTCGTCCCTCTCTTCGGGCCGGCGCGACCGCCCCGGGAACCCCGCCCCCATGGCCCGCTCGCCGTGCGTCGGGCCGGGCCGGGTTCCACCGAACACGCGCACGCCCCGAGCACCCCGACCGACGTGGACGACGTCGTGACCGGTCCCCCCGGGCGCCCTCCGCACCCGGCGCCGGACGACGAACACGACGATGAGGGACCGCCGCCACCCCGTTGTCCCCACTGCCGCGCCGAGCTCCGCTTCCTGCGCTGGTTTCCCGTCGTGGCCGCCCGGGCGTTCCACAGACGGGGCGCCTGTCCCCACTGTGAACAGGTCATCCGCACGGGTGTCGTGGCCGTCTGCGGAACCGCGCTCCTCTTCGGGCTCGTCGGCCTCTGGGCGGTACGGCAGCCGCAGTGGTGTCCGTTCGACGTCCTCGCCGTGCTGTGGTTGGTCGCGGTCGGCGTACCGCTGTCGGTCATCGACGCGCGGGTCATGCGTCTGCCCGACGCCATCGTCGCCCCCGCCTACCCGGTGGCCTTCGCGCTGATCGGGGCGGCCCTGCTCCTGCCGCCGGGCGCCCCCGACCTCGGCCGGACCGTGGACGCGCTGGTGGGCATGGTCCTGGTCACGTCGCTGTACTGGCTGCTGTGGCGGGTGCACAGCGCGGGACTCGGGTTCGGCGACGTCAAACTCTCCGGGCTCACCGGACTGTACGCGGGGTGGGCGGCGGGGCCGTTCGGGGCGTTGGTCGCGGTCTTCTGGGCCTTCGCCGCCTTCTCCCTCATGGGAATCGGCCTGATGGCACTTCGGCGGTTGACCCGAAAGGACCCGTTCCCCCTCGGTCCTTTCATGCTCGCCGCCACGCTCGCCACCGTCCTCGCCGGGGGCGCCCTGGTCCCGTACCCCTGAGCCCGGGTGCGCCGTCGCGCGCGGATCCGTGGGAGGATCGTTCACATGTTGCGTTGGCTGACCGCGGGGGAATCCCACGGGCCGGCACTCGTCGCGATTTTGGAGGGCCTCCCGGCCGGTGTGTCCGTCACCTCTGACGACATCGCCGCCGCGCTGCTCCGCCGCCGCGCCGGGTACGGCCGGGGCGCCCGGATGAAGTTCGAACAAGACCAGGTCACCGTCGTCGGTGGCATCCGCCACGGCCGTACCCAGGGGGGTCCTGTCGCGATCGAGGTCGCGAACAGCGAGTGGCCCAAGTGGGAGAAGGTGATGTCGCCCGATCCGGTCCCCGCAGAGGAACTGGAGGGCGTGGCGCGCAACGCGCCGCTGACCCGGCCCCGCCCCGGGCACGCCGACCTGGTCGGTATGCAAAAGTACGGGCACACGGAGTCGCGACCGATCCTGGAGCGCGCCAGCGCCCGTGAGACCGCCGCCCGTGTGGCCATCGGCGAGGTGGCCCGTCTCTTCTGCCGTCAGGCACTGGGCGTGGAGATCGTGAGCCACGTGGTCTCCATGGGTTCGGTGGCGGTGCCCGAGGACGCGCCCGAGCCGCGACCGGAGCACCTCGTGGCGATCGACGCCGACCCGGTGCGCTGCTTCGATCCGCAGACCAGCGCCCGCATGGTCGAGGAGATCGACGACACCAAGAAGTCCGGCGACACCCTCGGCGGCGTGGTCGAGGTACTGGCCTACGGGCTGCCGCCCGGCCTTGGCAGTCACGTGCACTGGGACCGGCGTCTGGACGCACGCCTGGCCGGTGCGCTCATGGGCATCCAGGCGATCAAGGGGGTGGAGGTCGGTGACGGCTTCCGTACCGCCGCCCGCCGGGGCTCGGCCGCCCACGACGAGATCGAACCCGGTCCGGACGGTGTGCGCCGCCGGACGAACCGCGCGGGCGGTGTCGAGGGCGGTATGACGACCGGTGACCCACTGCGGGTACGCGCCGCGATGAAGCCGATCGCGACGGTGCCCCGGGCGTTGGACACGATCGACACCGACACCGGTGAACCCGCGCGGGCCCACCACCAGCGCAGTGACGTCACCGCGGTCCCGGCCGCGGGGGTGGTCGCCGAGGCGATGGTCGCCCTGGTGCTCGCCGAGGCCGCCGTCGAGAAGTTCGGCGGCGACTCCGTCACCGAGACCGCGCGTAACCTCAAGGGCTACCTGGACTCGCTGGCCGTCCGATGACGCGGTGCCTTCGGCCCGTCCGTGAGGGGCGGGCCGAAGGCGCCCTCCGGGAACGACGAGCGCACGCTCCCGCCGGAACGGGACCAGGGCGGCCGACGCCCTTTCGCGTCCGTCGCCGGCCCGATCTCGGAAAAGGGTGGTGCCGGGCGGGCCCGGCACCACCGACGAACCGCCGCCGTGCGCGCACGGCGGCGCGGCGTCTGCTAGACAAGGAGACGCACGTGACAGGCGGTGCTCCCCGTGGACACGGGGACGGACCCGGATTCCTAGGCAGGCAGAGCGTGGCAAGAGCGATCGCGGTGCTCATCGGTTCGCCCGGCTCGGGCAAGTCCACCGTCGGCGAGGCCCTGGCAGAACGCCTGGGCGCCGACCTGCTGTGTACCGACACCGAGATCGAGAAGCTCGCGGGCAAGCCCATCGGTGACATCTTCATCGAGGACGGCGAGGAGCACTTCCGGGCCTTGGAACGTGAGGTCGTCTCCGAGGGCCTGCGTTCCTGGGCGGGTGTGATCGCGGTGGGAGGCGGCGCGGTCCTCGACGAGGACACGCAGAAGGACCTCGCCGACCACCATGTGGTGTACCTGCACGTGGAGTTCGGCGAGGCCGCCAAGCGCGTGGGAATGGACGTCGCCCGACCCCTGCTGGCGGGCAATCCGCGCACCCGGTTGCGCCAGTTGCTCAACGAACGACTGCCCGTCTACGAGCGCCTGGCCACCGTCACCGTGGAGACGACCGGCTATCACCCCGAAGAGATCGTCGACGCCATCGTGCCCTCGCTGCCCGAACGAGGCGCTGGAAAGGCCCAACAGTGACCGTGACCCGGATCGGTGTGAACGACGCGGTCGGCCGTTACGACGTGGTGGTCGGCAGCGGTGTCCTCTCCGAGCTCCCCTCGTTGGTCGGCGACGCCGCGCAGGTCGCCGTCATCCACCCTCGGGGGCTGGGCGAGATCGCCCGCCCCGTGCTCGGCGCCCTGGAGTCCGCCGGATACAGGGCCCACTCCATGCCCGTCCCCGACGGGGAGGCCGCCAAGACCGCCGACGTCGCCGCCGACCTGTGGTCCCGGCTGGGGCAGCGCGGTTTCACCCGCAGCGACGCCGTCGTCGGAGTCGGCGGTGGAGCCACGACCGATCTGGCCGGCTTCGTCGCCGCGACCTGGCTGCGCGGCGTGCGTTCGATCCTGGTGCCCACCACCCTGTTGGGCATGGTCGACGCCGCGGTGGGAGGAAAGACCGGCATCAACACCCCGGAGGGCAAGAACCTCGTCGGTGCCTTCCACCCCCCGGCCGGGGTCCTGTGCGACCTCGCCACCCTGCCCGGTCTGCCCCGGGCCGACTACATCGGCGGTCTCGCCGAGATCATCAAGGCGGGGTTCATCGACGATCCCGTCATCTGCGACCTGGTGGAGGCCGACCCCGAGGGGGCGGCCACCCCCGAGGGCGAGCACACGCGCGAACTCATCGAGCGTGCCATCCGGGTCAAGGCCGACGTCGTCTCCGGCGACCTCCGTGAGAGCGGTCGCCGCGAGATCCTCAACTACGGTCACACCCTGGGGCACGCCATCGAGCGGGTCGAGAACTACACCTTCCGACACGGCCACGCGGTCTCCATCGGCATGGTCTACGCCGCCGAACTCGCCCGCCTGGACGGCCGTGTGGACACCGCCCTGGTCGAACGACACCGCTCGCTGCTGTCCTCGGTGGGGCTGCCCACCTCCTATGTCCAGGAGGCGTGGCCCGAACTGCACGCGGCCATGGCCGTCGACAAGAAGGCACGCGGGGCCACCCTTCGTTTCGTGGTCCTGGACGGCCTGGCCCGCCCCACGATCCTCACCGGTCCCACCCCCGAACTCCTCGGGAAGGCCTACCACGCGGTCACCGGAGCCACCCGGTCCCCGCGGAGCCACTAGACTGCACACAGGCGGCGCGCGTACCGCAGCACCCGGGGAAGCCCCGAGGTGCCCGCGCCGGCCTCACAGACCACCGACCGGACCCCATGGGCCGGTTCACGCGCCAGACCTCTTGGAGAGACGACCGAAGTGGCCACGACGAACGACATCAAGAACGGCTCGACTCTGCGACTCGACGGCGTTCTCTGGAACGTCCTGGAGTTCCAGCACGTCAAGCCGGGCAAGGGCGGCGCGTTCGTCCGTACCAAGCTGAAGAACGTCACCACCGGCAAGATCGTCGACAAGACCTTCAACGCCGGTACCAAGGTCGAGTTCGCCAACGTCGACCGCCGCGAGATGGAGTACCTCTACAACGACGGCGAGTCCTACATCTTCATGGACACCGAGACCTACGACCAGATCCCGGTCTCGGAGTCCGTCGTCGGCGACGACCGCAACTTCATGTTGGAGAACACCAGGGTCACGGTGGCCACCAACGAGGGCAACCCGCTCTACATCGAGCTTCCCCCCTCGGTGGAGATGGAGATCACCCAGACCGACCCCGGTGTGCAGGGCGACCGTTCCACCGGTGGCACCAAGCCCGCCACCGTCCAGACCGGCGCCACCATCCAGGTGCCCCTGTTCATCACCACCGGTGAGCGTGTCAAGGTCGACACCCGCACGGGCGACTACCTCGGGCGAGTCAACTGATGAGCGGAGCGCGGCGCAAGGCCAGACGGCGCGCGGTCGAGGTCCTCTACGAGTCCGAGGTGCGCGGTATCTCGGTGGAGGACGTCATCAAGCGCCGTCGGGCCCAGCCCGAACCGCCGATCAACGAGTTCACCGAGAGCCTGGCCCGCGCGGTCGACGAACGGCGCGGCCGCATCGACGAACTCCTGGAGGCCTACGCCATCGGCTGGACCCTGGAGCGTATGCCCGTCGTGGACCGCAACATCCTGCGGATGGGCATCTACGAACTGCTGTGGGCCGAGGACATCCCGGACGGAGTGGCGATCGCGGAGGCGGTCGGTGTGGCCAAGGAGTTGTCCACCGACGAGTCGCCGAACTTCGTCAGCGGACTCCTGTCCAGGATGTTGGAGAACAAGTCGACGCTCTCGCTCTGACCCGGTGAGCGGGTGCAACCCGGATTGAGGGGACGCAGGTGACTGACAGGACCAGCACGACCGCGACCGGCGGACTCGGTGCGAGCGGGGCGACCGGCCCGGCGAGAGCGGCCAACGCGGCGCGGACCGCGGTCGTCTGGGAGGCCCTGACGGCACTGCTGGCCCGACTCGGAGACGGCGGGCCCCTGGAGATCGTCGACGCGGGCGGCGGCACCGGCGGGGTCGCCGTCCCCCTGGCCGAACTCGGTCACCGGGTCACCGTGGTCGAACCCAGCCCCGACTCGCTCGCGGCCCTGGAACGTCGCGCCGCGGAGCAGAACGTGACCGTGCGCGGGGTCCAGGGGGAGACCGGTGACCTGGCCTCCCTGATCGCACCGGGCAGCGCGGACCTCGTTCTGGTGCACAACGTGCTGGAGTACGTGGAGGATCCCGCCACGGCGCTGCGCGACGTGGTCGGGATCGTCCGCGCGGGCGGCGCGGTGAGCCTGCTGGTCACCAACGCGGTCGCCGGGGCACTGCACCGCGCACTGTCGGGACACCTCACCGACGCCCGCCGTCTGCTCGACGCCCCCGAGGGACGTTGGGGCGAGGGCGACCCGATGCCCCGCAGGTTCACCCGCCGCCGGATCCTGGAACTGATCGGTGAGGCGGGGCTGTCCCGGGAGAGCGTGCGCGGAGTGCGCGTGTTCGCCGACCTCGTGCCAGGTCAGGCCTGGGAGGGCGACGCCCATGCCGGTCAGCACCTGGTGGAGCTGGAGAAGGCCGCGGCGGAGCACCCCGAACTGCTCGGGATGGCCACCCAACTGCATGTCGTCGCACACCGCGGCTGAGGGGTCCGGTCGCTGGGGGACCCTTCCGCGCCAGGGCACGGGAACCGGACCTAACCTGACATCATGAGCCGACGCCAACTGGAACGCGGTACCGCGATGCGGGGCATGGTCTCCGAAGCGGGCATCGTGGCGCTGGACGCGGACTTTCCCCCGGACGGATCCGGTCCGGACGCGGACTGCGACATCCTGCACCTGGACATGGACGCGTTCTTCGCCAGCGTGGAACGGCTTCGCCGTCCCGAGGCGCGCGGACGTCCGATCATCGTGGGCGGCACGGGGCCACGTGGAGTGGTCTCCTCCGCCGACTACCTCGCCCGCGCGTACGGTGTCCACTCGGCGATGCCCATGACACGGGCCACGCGCCTGTGCCCCGACGCCCTGGTCTACCCGCCCGACGGGCGGGCCTACCGGCGTGTGTCGGAGGCCATCATGGACATCCTGCGTTCGGTGACCCCACAGGTGCAGCCGCTCTCCCTGGACGAGGCCTTCCTGGACGTGTCCGGTGCGCGCCGCCGGTTGGGCGGGCCGGTGCGGATCGCCGCCATGATCCGCGAACGGGTACGTGAGGAACAGCGTCTGACGTGTTCGGTGGGTGTGGCGGCCACCCGCTTCATGGCCAAGCTCGGCTCCACCCACTGCAAACCCGACGGCCTGCTGCTGATCCCCACCGACCATGTGGAGGAGTTCCTGGACCCGCTACCGGTGGGAGCCCTGCCGGGTGTGGGGGAACGGACCGAGCAGACCTTGGCCAGACTGGGCGTGCGCACGGTCGGCCGACTGGCCCGCTACGAACCGGACCTGTTGCGCAAGGAGCTGGGGGACAAGGCCGGAACCCGGTTGGCCGAGCTGGCACGGGGCGTGGACGAGAGCCCCGTCGTGCCCGAGAGCACGGACAAGAGCA
>CALGOD010000993.1 GCA_937957845.1 uncultured Nocardiopsis sp. | reverse complement strand
TCGAGTTGCTGCCCCTCTTAGGGGCGATGAGGAACCCGGTGTGCGGTGTGGCAGGGAGGCATCGGCGGCATGTTGCTGCCCCTCTTAGGGGCGATGAGGAACGGGCGGTCGCCGAGGAGGACCGCCCGCGAGTCCCGCGTTGCTGCCCCTCTTAGGGGCGATGAGGAACACGTCGAGCCCCTCGACGAGCCCCTACCACCCTCGAGTTGCTGCCCCTCTTAGGGGCGATGAGGAACGGGTCGGGGAAAACCACGCTGCTGCACGGGTTGACCGGTTGCTGCCCCTCTTAGGGGCGATGAGGAACAAGGAAGCCGCCAAGGCCCCGGTGAAGTTCGTGATCGACACGGTCTACAACCGCGGCCTCGTCAGCGTGTGGAACAAGGTCGCCAACAAGGTCGACGGGCTCAGCACCATCACCCCGCTGCGGCTCAAGGGGTTCCGCCGCGGTGGTGTGCTGCCCGGCTACTCCCACACCGACGACCAGATCATCGCGGCCCGCTCCGGTGAGGGAATCCTCGTCCCCCGCGCCGTCAAGGCCCTGGGTGGCAGGGAGTTCATCGACGCGGTCAACCGCGGGGACGGGCGCGGCGCCGAGGAGTTCATGCGGTCTCTGCCCGGGTTCCAGCGCGGCGGTATCGTCGGCCAGGCCAGCCGGTGGCTCGACGGGTTCACCCAGAAGCTCAAGGACGGGTTCCGGGAAGGGTTCGCCGCAGCGGCCCGCGGCGCCCTGTCCCCCTACACGAACCTGGCCGCGACCATGTTCGGGACCGGCCAGGACTACCCCGGCATCGGCTACTGGATCACCCGCCAGGCGGTCAACAAGGTCATCGACCACCTGATCCCGTTCGGCAAGACCCTGGAGGGCGGGGAGAAGCGGCGCCGGGTCGTGGAGATCGCCAACCAGCAGGTCGGCATCTCCGGGACCCCCAACAAGTTCACCGCCCCCTTCTTCAACGCCGCGTGGTGCGGCATGTTCGTCGACTGGGTGTTCAAGAAGGCCGGTGTGCACGGCGCGCTGTCGAAGGTCCGCCACGGGTGGACGCCGCTGGTCGCGAACTACACGACCCTGCCGAAGGTGCCGCTGGGCCAGGCGCTGCCCGGTGACCTGCCCCTGTACCGGTCCGATGCCGGGCACATCAACATCCTCACCGACCCTGCCAAACGGCAGACGGTCGGCGGCAACGAGTCCAACGCCGTCCGCAGGAGGATCGGCTACGTCAACTCCGCCTCCTCCATCCGCCGCCCCGACTTCCAGGGCTACGCCCAGGGCGGCATCGTCGACGCCGCCGCCGGCCTCGCGGGCCTGCGGGACCTGGTGTGGCAGGACGCCGTCGAAACCCCGTTCACCACCGCTGGGGAACAGCACCTGCGAGAAGTCCTGGCCCGGCCCCCGTGGGCGGGCTCACCCGTCGGCATGGGCGCGGTGTCCGGCACCCACGACGACGGCGGCTGGCTGCCCGACGGTGGGATCGCCATCAACAAGTCCGGCCGCCCCGAGCCCGTGCTGACCCACGACCAGTGGCAGGCGCTCCTGGAGAGCCGCGGCTGCGGGCCGACGTTCACCGGCGACATCCACGTCACCATCCCCGCCCGCGACCTCGCCGAAATGCAGCAGGTGGCGGAGTTCTTCGCCCGCCTGCAGCAGGAGGCGCGCCGCCACGGGGCCCGGACGCGAGTAGGAGCACCACGATGAGCACGCTGAAGCTGTGGGAGGAGCACCCCGACCGGGGCGCCGATGGCATCGCCCGCATCACCACCCCTGCTGGTGAGGCGCAGATCGGGCACGTCGAGGACAGCAGCGACGGAGTGCTGCTGGTCTGGCGCGGCCCCAAGCGGGGGCGGCCTCCGCTGCGGATCGTCGACCCGCTCGGCGGCGACCCGGTGACGGTGGCGGCAGAGCTGACCGCATCGGAGAGGGAGGCAGCCCAGTGAGCACCAGCGTGGTCCTCGGGTCCAGCACGGACGGCTACCTGGAGTCCTCCTCCACGTCGTACTCCTCGGCGCTGTCCGGCTCCAACCTTCAGGTGCCGGGCAACTCGTCGCCGCTCATGTACTGCGGCCAGAGTTTGGGCAGCGGCGTCCGCTACGTGTGGCAGTCGTTCGTCGGGTTCTCCTGGACTGCTCCCGTGGGGGAGACGCCGGTGGCCGCGTACCTGCGGCTGACCGCGGCCCAGACCACCGGCACCAGCACCAGCCGGGACCTGGAAGCCCGCGTCTACGACTGGGGCTCCAGCGTAGGCACTGGCGACTGGCGCACCCCGGCCCAGCTGTCCTCGGCGCGGCTGGCCGCCCGCGTCGCCGACGCCCACCGCGCCGCGGGGCTGACGATGCGCGCCGGCCTGAACCCCGCCGACGTCGAAACCTCAGCGACCCTGCGCTACGTGCTCGCCTCATCCCGCAACCGCCGCCAGCAGGCCCCCTCCGGGTTGGAGTGGCAGACGCTGCGGCAGGCCGAGACCGCCAACCCGACCGGGCAGCGGCCCGCGCTGGTGGTCGGCACCGCGGCCAAGCACCGCCTGGACCTGTCGCTGGGCGCACAGGTCCAGTTGAGCGATGGGACGCACGCCTACATCGAGTTCAATGACACCTCGCCCGCCTCCAGCTTCTCGGTGCGCCACCACAACGGCATCTCGGCCAGCACCATCTTCGTGAATGCGGGCACGGTG
>CALGOD010000992.1 GCA_937957845.1 uncultured Nocardiopsis sp. | reverse complement strand
AAGGACTCCTCTAGGGTGTCGACATGACCAAACGGGACATCGACAAGCCGGTCGTGCTGTCGAAGATCTACACGCGCACCGGAGACTCCGGCACCACGGCGCTCGGCGACATGAGCCGGACCAGCAAGAACGACACACGCCTGACCGGCTACGCCGACGCCGAGGAGGCGAACGCGGCGCTCGGCATGGTCCTGGCGATGGGCGAGGTGCCCGAGGACGTCCGCACCCTGCTCACCCGCGTCCAGAACGAACTGTTCGACCTGGGCGCCGATCTGTCCACGCCGATCGTGCCCGACCCGGAGTATCCACCCCTGCGGGTCCTGCCCGAGTACGTCACCCGGTTGGAGGAGGCCTGCGACACCTACAACGCCGACCTGCCCACCCTGCGTAGCTTCATCCTTCCCGGAGGCTCTCCCACGGTGGCCCTGATGCACACGGCACGGATCGTGGTCAGGCGGGCCGAACGCAGCGTGTGGGCGGCCATCGAGGAGCACGGGGACACGGTCAACCCCCTCACCGCCCAGTACCTCAACCGGCTCTCCGACCTTCTGTTCATCCTCGGCCGGTACGTGGCCGGGGAGGGTGACGAGGTCCTCTGGAAGCCGGGCGGGGAGCGCTGACCCACCACGGACGGAAGAGGTCCCGTTCCGTGAGGAGGGGCCTCTTCCGCACGTCGCACCCCCGGGCGGCGGGAACGCCGTTCCATAGCGCCCTCTCCACCTGCGCGAACACAGAATGTTCCGGAAATCATGTGTCATACGCAAAGCCATGGTTATGGGTTCTTTACACCTTCACCAAGGAGCGCGCATGACCACCCGAACCCGACCGGGGACCGTCTCCACGGTCCTCATCCTGCTGATCCTGGTGGCGGTCTACCAACTCATCGGTAGCCTGGCGGCTCTCACCGGGGCCGCGGCGATGGAGACCGTCGACGCGGTCGCCGAGAGCGCCTCGGTTCCCACCTGGGCCGTGCTCACCGCCGCCGGTATCGGACTGGCGTACGGCACGGCCGCAGTCGTCCTGGCCGTCATGGTCCACCGGAACCGTCCCGGCACGAGGAAGGCCGTGACAACGGTCAACACCGCCTACGCCGTGGTGATCCTGGCACTGTTGGCCACCCCGATCAGCGGGATCCCCGAGATCGTCATGGCCGGCATCGCCCTGATCGTGGCCGGAACGGCCAACTCCACCAGCGCCAAGGAGTTCTTCTCCACCGCGCTTCCGGTGGGACGGGCCCACCCTCAGGCGGGCTGAGCCCTCCAAGACCGCGCCCGGCCCATCACCCCTCCCACGGGCCGGGCGCGCCATCGTGTACACGCCCTCAGCACTCCGGCGGAAAGTCCTCCTGCGGAACGAACTCCGCGTTCCGAGCCTCCCCGGCGTCGGCGTACACGCCCTCCTCGCCGGCCAGCGCCTCGGTGGTGAACACGAGGGTTCCGATGTCGTGCTCGGTCTCCTCCCCCGGAGCCGCGGCCTCGGAGCCGATCCCGACGAAGTATTCCTTTTCCGACGATTCCGGGACCAGCCTGTAGACCTGGTCCCCCTCGTCGTCGGTGATCCGCCAGTCCTCACCGGGAGCGGACAGGTCGATCTCCATACGGGCGCCCTCGAACTCCCGGGTCGCGACCAGATGCCTGCGCAGATCCTCGCTGACCAGGTCGATCTGTTGTGGCCCGGCGTCACCGCACCAGGCCACGATCAGGGTGGGGAACTTGTGTCGGGCGCTGAAGTGCCCCGTGGCCACCGCGCCCACGTGGCCGCCCGAAGGCAGGCACGCGACCAGCGAGGGCGCGGCGAGTAGGAGGACGAGGAACCCGGAAAGTCGGGAAGGGAACATGAGACCGCATCCTGCCGTGTTCAGGAGTCCCGCGGAAGAGCCGTTCGGTGAACATCGACCTCAAGGACGCGCGACCCATCCCGGCCCCATGGCCACGGCCACCCGGGAGAGGCGCCGCGCACAGGAGGTCGGGAGCGGGACCTCGGCCGTCACCCCTCGGCCGTCACTCTTCACCAGAGCGACGTTCCACGTGGGCTCAGAGGTTGCCGAGTTCGCGCTCGACCGCCTCGACCTTTCCGTGCAGGGCGTCGGTGACGCCTTCGCGGATGTCGCCCTTGATGGTGAAGCTCACCCGTGAGGCGCCCTCCCCCGCAGCGGCCACGGCACGCTTGACCACGTCCATGACCTCCTCCCACTCACCCTCGACCGTGGTGAACATGGCGGAGGTCTCGTTGGGCAGGCCGCTCTCCCGGACCACCTTCACCGCGCGGGCGACGGCGGGGGCGACCGACTCGCCGGTACCGAGAGGAGCCACGGAGAACGCAACAGTCGTACTCATGCGGCCATGCTAGGCCCAGGGTCCCGCTCGGGGGAACCATCGACGCGCCCGGAACTCAGGCCTGCCAGCGGGTCCCCGGGGGCATCGACTCCAGCCATGACAGGAAACCGGTGAGGGTCCCCTCGTTCATGGCGATCTCGTAGGAGGCTTCGTGGGGATCCGCGCCGTCTTCGTCGGCCCAGCCGATCCGGAGCACGGTGAGGTCGGCGGGAAGGTCCTCGCCCTGGTGCGGGGCACGCCTTCCCACAACGACGAGACCGCGGCGCGACAGCTTCGCTGTCGGCCGCGGTCGGAGCGAGAAGATCGGGAACCAGCCGAGGTTCTCCGTGCCGTACCGGCCGAAACCGATACGCCAGGAGCCCCGTCGTCCCCGCACACCGACGGCGCGCAGATAACACTCCACCGCGCCGCCGCGGCGTACCAGGATCCAACGGCGTAGGGCACCCGCGAGGACCAGCAGCACGAGGACGAGGAGCAGGGCGTAGAGCACCCATTGAGCGGACCCCGACCATTCCGGCAGCAGTCGTTCCATCCCCACCCGTTCCGCCGTCCCCGTACGCTAGGCGACTTCTTCGCCCGCCGCGCGCAGGCGGCTTCGCGCGCGGCCCAGGGCGAGGGTGTCACCGGAGTCGGCCGCCTTCTGCAACGCCGTGCGCGCACGGTCCACGTCGATGTCCTCGGCGAGTTCGGCGATCTCGGCGAGGATGGAAACGCGCCCCTCACCCGAGACGGAGACGAACCCGCTGTGCGCGGCGACCCGGACCTCGCCGGCCTCCCGCGCACCCAGTACGCGAACGACCGCGTCGTGGGCCAGCAGTGAGAGCACCGGGACGTGCCCGGGCTGAACACCGATCTCGCCCTCGACGGTCTTCGCGATGACCATGTCGCCCTCGCCGGCCCAAACCTGACGTTCGGGCGAGACGATCTCGACCAAAAGCTTCTTCGACACTGCCACAAACTCCTCGGCTAGCAGGTGGGTTCGGCCGGTCCGGCCCCCGCGTGTCGTCGGGGGCCGGACCGGCGCAAGAAGAACTAGCCCTGCAACTTCTTGGCCTTCTCGATGGCCATGTCGATGTTGCCGACGTCGAGGAACGCCTGCTCGGGCAGGTGGTCGTACTCACCGTCGCACAGGCCCTTGAAGGAGGCGATGGTCTCCTCCAGGGGAACGAACACGCCCGGGGTGCCGGTGAACTTCTCGGCCACGAACATGTTCTGCGAC
>CALGOD010000991.1 GCA_937957845.1 uncultured Nocardiopsis sp. | reverse complement strand
ACCTTCCCCTACTTCGTCGACGCCCTCGACTCGGGGGCGGGACTGCTGGAACTGGACGTGTGGACCGACGAGTGGTTCGGCAACTGGAGGGTCAACCACGAACTGCTCGGGCAGAACAACAACTGCGCCGGCGCCACGACCCCCGAGGAGTTGCGCAGGGGAGGCGACGGCGACCTCGCCGACTGCCTGCGCGACGTACGCGTCTGGCACGAGACCGCCCCCGGACACCGGCCGCTGTTGCTCAAGGTCGAACTGAAGAAGGGCTACCACGCCGTGGCGGGGCTGGGCCCCGCCGAGTTCGACGCGCTCGCCGACCGGATCCTGGGCGATGCCCTGTTCCGTCCGGCGGACCTGCTCGCGGGCGAGCACGCCACCCTGGACGAGGCGGTGCGCTCCGACGGCTGGCCCTCGCGTGAGGCCCTCGCCGGGAAGGTGATCATTTACCTGATCCCCGGCACCTTCGAGCAACGTAACCCCTTCGACCGTCTGTGGACCGACGAGGAGCAGGCCACGTACCTGCGCGACCTGGCGGCCGAGGGCTCCTTGGACCGGGCGGCCACGTTCCCCGCCGTGCTGGGCGCTCGCAGCGGTGACCCGCGTGAACGCTACGCCGAGGACCTGCGTCCTTGGTTCGTGGTCTTCGACGGAAGCGCCCCGTCCTACCTCGGGGGGATCGACACCTCCTGGTACGGCCGCAACGGCTACCTGCTGGTGATGACCGACGCCCACGCGGTGTCTCCCGCCATCGATTCGCGCAGCCCCGGCAGAGAGGAGGCCGCCGCCCGTGTCCGGGAGCTCGCCGAGGCGGGGGCGAGCACCGTCACCAGTGACTGGTCCGGCATGCCCGAGGTCCTCTCCATGGTCGTTTCCCAGGGTTCCTTCGCGGGCTGACCCCGCACCATGGGCTTTTCGTGTGGGGGCTTCGGCCCCCACGCTCACTTCTTCGGGGGTCCGGCAAAAGGCCTGGCCAAGACCTTGGCAAAGGAACGCCAGAAGGACCCGGAAATACAGCGTGGGTCCGGCTTCCTCCGTTTATCGTTTCTTCGCTGCCGCTACATCGCCAACCGGTACCCGCCCATGGGGCAAAGGGTTGACGTTCCCGAAACAGCCGCGGAAATCCACCATGCAACCCTTCACTCACCGTGAGTGGTCCGCGTTCTCGCAGGAACCGGCAAGTACCCACACAAGCCACGAAGGACTGCCCATGACCGATGCCCACTGGTCGGATCCGACCAGACGCGCGCTCCTGCGCGGAGCCGTAGTGACATCCGGAGCCATCGCCCTCGG
>CALGOD010000990.1 GCA_937957845.1 uncultured Nocardiopsis sp. | reverse complement strand
GCAGCGCCGACACCGAGTTCAGCCCCGCGTAGAGCAGAGCGAGCGCACCCAGGACGCTCGCTCCCACACGCGCCCGGGCGATCTGTTCGATGGGCAGGTGCTCGGACAGCCCGGGCAGCACCTCCTCCAGTGCCTGCTGGAGGTGGTCGCCGATCTCCACCTGGAAGGCCGCGAGATAACCGACCGCGGCGAAGGCCAGGGCCAGCAGCGGGAAGAAGGACAGGAAGGCGTAGTAGGTGACGGCTCCGGCGAGCTGGGTGCCGTTGCGGTCGGAGTAACGTTCGTAGGCACGCACCAGGTGGTCGATGCCGGGCCTGCGCCGGCGCAGGTCCCAGTAGGCGTCCATGGCCATGTTCTGGTAGTGCCGGGCCGTGTCCCTGCCCCGGTCCCGTACTGAGGCCACGCCGCCCCCTCTCCTTTGCCGCTTGTCCTGCCCTGAGGAACGTCGCGTAACCCGAATCACCACCCCCGACGGTCCCCCGCTCCACGACGAGCGAGGCGCGTCGGCTCCTCCGAGAACGGCCCGTACGGAGCACTGTCCCGGGGTCGATTCCGGGCCCCTTCCGGGTTTGGGCACACTTGGTGGGGCAGAGGCGTTCGGGGGAAGGAGTCGTCGGTGGAGTGCGCGGGTGCGCGGCTGCGTGCCGTGTTGGGTGTGCGGTCGACGGGCCCGGTGGGGACGTGGCCGGAGCGGGCTCCGGACGCCGACGCACTCGTACGGCACTTCGGCACGTGGTTCGGCACACCACCCGCCGGGGTGTGGCACGCGCCGGGGCGTCTGGCGCTCATGGGGGAGCACACCGTGGCCAGTGGAGGCGTCGGACTGTACGTCGCCCTCCCCTGGGGCGTGACGGCGGCCGTCGGCCCCTCCCCGGACCCCCGCGTCCACGTGACCGCGCTCGGCGGTGCGCCGCGTCCTGGGAGGAAGGCGACGCGTGCCGTGGCGGCGGCGGTGGACGAGGCACGTCGGACCGGCCTGCTCGGCGCCGACGAGGGGGTCCGCGTGGTGTTGGGGGCGGACCTGCCCGAACACTCCTCCCTCGGCCACGCGTCCGCCGTGGGCGCCGCGGTGACGCTGGCCCTGGCCGACATGGGAGGCGGCCCCCCGCCGGAGGGCGCCACCGTCGACCATCGCGTGGCGTTGGCGGCCCGACCCGGGTGCGCGGTGCGGGTGAACCTGAGGACCATGCGTACCACCGTGCTCCCCTTCGACCTGGCCGAGAGCGGACTGCGGTTGCTCGTGGTGGACACCGGGGCCCTGCCCCGGCGTGACCTGCGGGCCGTTCGTGCGGCCGAACTGCGGCGCGCACAGGAGATCCTCGGTCCTCTACGGGCCGTGCGCGATCTGCCCGAAGCTCTGCGCGAACTGCGGGACCCCGTGCTGCGCCGCCGGGTGGAGTACGCGGTCACCGAGGTGCACCGTCTCAACGCGGCGGTCGGGCTACTGCGCGCCGGGCGGGTCGAGGAGACCGGACCCGTCCTGTCCGCCTCCCACCTGTCCCTGCGTCGCTTCGAACTACCCACTTCGGAGGTGGAACTGGTCGCGGAGACCGCCGTGCGGGCCGGTGCGCGCGGGGTGCGGATGTCCGGGTGGGCCGGGACCGTGCTCGCGCTGGCCGCCACGGAGAGGGTGGAGGGCATCGGGGACGCGCTCGTGGAGGAGTTCCGTACCAGGGACCTCGTACCGCCGAGGCTGCGAACCGCCCTGCCCTCCGCCGGTGCCCACAGGCTGCGCTGAACCCGGTCCGGGAGAGTCGGGCGAACCCCGCTACCCTTTTCGCGATCACACAGGTGGAAAGTAGCGACGAGGCGTTCCCCGGCGCCGAGCAGATAGGCGATGCGATGCCCGACCACAAGCCGAGGGAGGCCGGCCGCACCGGTGAACACGACAGGCAGGGCGTGTTCAGGCGCGGTGGCACCCCCGACAACCCGAACGAGTTCGAGAAGCTCTACCGCCCCCGGGAGTCCGAACAACGGGTGGTCGGCGCGACGCGACGACTCCCCAGGTCCGAGGACGTCCCCCCTCTTCGGCCGAGCAGACCCCGTCGGCGCACCCACGGCCCCGGCCGGGAGTACGACGGAAGCGGGGTCAAGCGCCGCCGGCGAGAACTCCGCCGCGAACGGCGCAACACGATCCTGGTGACCCTGTTGGTCCTCCTCCTGGTGGTCCCCGGCGGGCTCTACCTGTGGGCGGACGCGCGCCTGACCCGGGTGGAGGCCCTGCTGGACTATGAGGGACGCCCGGACAAGCAGCCCGGTACCACCTACATGATCGTGGGCTCGGACAGTCGTGAGGGACTGGACGACGACCAGATCAGGGAACTGGCCACCGGTCGCGCCGAGGGGCGCCGGACCGACACCATCATGGTCCTCTACCTCCCCGACGACGGCGAACCCACCATCGTCAGCGTCCCCCGGGACTCCTACGTGCCCCTCGCCGTCCCCGGGTACGCCGACAACAAGATCAACGCCTCCTTCGCCGACAGCGTGTGCGGGACCGACGAGGAGGGCGAGGAGGTCTGCGGCGGCCCGGCGCCTCTCGTGGAGACCTTCGAACGCGCCTCCGGTGTACGCGTGGACCACTACGTGGAGATCGGCATGGGCGGTTTCGTGGACCTGGTGGACGCGGTCGGCGGTGTCGAGCTCTGCCCGGAGGAGGCCATGGTCGACCCCAAGGCCGGTCTGGACATCGCGGCGGGTTGCCAGGAGATGGACGGCGGCACCGCCCTGGGCTACGTGCGCACCCGCGCCACCCCCCGTGCCGACCTGGACCGTATCGCCCGTCAGCGCGAGTTCTTCTCGGCGTTGGTCCAGGAGGCCGGTGCGCCCTCCACCCTCTTCAACCCCTTCAGGTCCGTGCCACTGATGCTCGCGGGCACGGAGACGTTCATGGTCGACGAGGGCGACAAGCTGCGACACCTGGCGACCATGCTCCTGGCCATGCGTGGAGGCACGCAGACCACCGCGGTCCCCGTGGGGAGCACCCCCACCCTGGACGGCGTCGGCTCGGTGGTGGTCTGGGACGAGGTCCGCTCCGAGGAGATGTTCGCCGCCATGCGCGCCGGAGAGCCCATCCCCGAGAGCGCCTTCCAGGACTAGGCCCCGTGCGCGTGGCCCCGCCTTCTCGGAGACGGATCGGGCGGGGCCGCGCGT
>CALGOD010000989.1 GCA_937957845.1 uncultured Nocardiopsis sp. | reverse complement strand
CCCGGCCACGGAGGAGACGTTGACGACGGCGCCGCCGTGCTCGGCCATCCAGGCGCGGTAGGCCTTCTGCGTCCACGAGATCGCCGACAGCGCGTTGACCTCGAAGATCTTGCGCGCCGCGTCCAGGTCCAGGTCGATCATGCGGCCGTAGACCGGGTTGATGCCGGTGTTGTTGACGAACATGTCGATACTGCCGAAGGCCTCCAGGGTGGCGGCGATCGCCGCGTCCTGGTGTTCGGGGTCGTCGGCTCGGCCGGGGACGCCGATGGCGTGCTCGGGTCCGCCCAGGGCCTCGACGGCTTCCTGTAGGGGCTCGGGCTTGCGTGCGGTGACGCACACGCGCGCGCCCTCGTCCACGAGTCGTCGGGCGATGGCCAGGCCGATGCCCCGGCTCGCGCCGGTGACGATGGCGGTCCGGCCGCCGAACCGGGATGTCATTCCGTTCTCCTTAAACCGACTAGTCGGTATGCCACGGCGACTCTATGCCCACCAGGGCATGTGCCGCAAGGGTGGGGAGGGGGTAG
Organism: uncultured Nocardiopsis sp.; assembly: GCA_937957845.1. Lineage (GTDB taxonomy): Bacteria > Actinomycetota > Actinomycetes > Streptosporangiales > Streptosporangiaceae > Nocardiopsis. The sequence goes on along the minus strand of CALGOD010000989.1, from coordinate 5,338 downwards.
AGGGAGGTCGGCGACGACATGTGTCGTCGACACCCGACGCGAGACGACGAGGGGGCCGAGGTGGCGGTGACGACCGAAGTGATCGATGTTCCCGAGCGTGGACGCTATGAGATCAAAGACGAGGAGGGGACGGCCGGGTACTCCGAGTACATCCTCACCGAGGGGCTCCTCACCCTCACCCACACCGAGATCGACCCCGCCCGGGAGGGGCGGGGCCTTGGCGGGGCATTGGTCCGCGGGGCTCTGGACGACGCCCGTTCCCGGGGCCTGGCCGTCCTTCCGCTGTGTCCCTTCGTCAAGGCGTGGATCGGACGCCATCCCGACTACGCCGACCTGGTCCACCGCGCCCCCCGCGGGTGAACCGGGTCGGTCCGTACAGAACGAGAAAGGAGGTCGTCCATGGGGATCGACTACGGGCGCGAGGTGACCTTCGGGGTCTTCGCCTCCCCCGACGCCGGCGCCGACTCTCTGCGCGACCTGTGGGCGCAGTTGTCGGCGGCCGAGAACGGCGGCCTGGAGTTCGTGGGCATCCAGGATCATCCCTACCAGCGTCGGTACCTGGACACATGGAGCCTGATGGCCACGGTGCTGGCCCGTACCGAACGGCTGCGCGTCTTCCCCGACGTGGCCAACCTTCCCCTGCGCTCACCGGCCATCATCGCCAAGTCCGCGGCCAGTCTGGACGTGCTCTCCGGGGGACGCTTCGAGTTGGGGCTGGGAGCGGGGGCCTTCTGGGAGGCCGTGGTCGCCATGGGCGGTGAGCGGCGTGCCCCGCGCGAGGCGGCGGACGCCCTGATCGAGGCGGTGGAGGTGATCCGGCTGCTGTGGTCGGATCGACGCTCGGTGCGTTTCGAGGGGGAGCACTACCGACTGGCGGGGGTCAAGCCGGGTCCCGCTCCCGTGCACGACATGGGCATCTGGCTCGGGGTGTACGGTCCCCGTCTGTTGCGGGCCCTGGGCCGGATCGCCGACGGGTGGGTTCCCTCCAGCGGTTACGCCGACCCTTCCAAGCTCCCCGACATGCAGGCCCGGATCGACGCGGGGGCGGCCGAGGCAGGGCGCGATCCCGCGTCGATCCGTCGGGTGTACAACGTGATGGGCACCATCACCGACGGCGCGTCCACCGGTTTCCTCCAGGGACCGCCCGAGCAGTGGGTGGAGCAGGTGGTCGAGCTGGTGCTGGAGAAGGGGATGGACACCTTCGTGTTCGGCCCCGGACGGGATCCGGTCGTCCAGGTGGAGAGGTTCGCCGCGGAGGTGGCGCCGGCGGTCCGTGCGGAGGTGCTTCGCGCACGCGGCTGATTCCACCGAATCGGACATATGCGGATCTACGCTGTCAAGGTGGTGCTTCTCTTCCTCAGATCGTGGTGTCGAGGGTGAGCTTGCCGATGGTCCCGCGTGAGCGCAGGGCCTCGTGCGCACGAGCGGCCTCGGCGAGGGGGTAGCTGCCGCCCAGGATCGTCCTGAGCCGGCCCCCGGACACCAGCTCGAACAGCTCCTCCATCGCCTGGCCCATCACGTTGCCGGGCAACGTCCACACGTGCGGCAGCCACATGCCCGCCACCGTGGTGGAGAAACGCATGAGGTTGTTGAGCTTGACCGGACTGGGCTGCTCGCGCGAGGCCATGCCGTAGAAGGCCAGGCGGCCGAACGGGGCCAGGGCCCGCACGCTCTGGTCGGTGACCCGACCGCCGACCATGTCCAGGACGGTGTCCACCCGCCGTCCGTCGTTGGCCTCGATCAGGGCCTGGGTCATGTCGGGGGCGGAGGAGTCCACCACGGCGTCCGCCCCCAGTTCCAGGGCCAGCGCGCGCTTGTCCTCGCTGCTCGCCACGGCGATCACTCGGCCGGCGCCGAAGTGCTTGGCCAGCTGGACGGCGAGGGTGCCCACTCCGCCGGCGGCCGCGTGCACCACGACCGACTCGCCCGGGTCCAGGCGTACGGACTTGCGCAGCAGTACCCAGGCGGTGGCGCCCTGCACGATCAGGGCCAGGGCGTCCTCGTCGGAGACCCCCTCGGGGATGTCGAAGCACATGGCGGGGGCCGCGGTGGCCTTCTCGGCGTAGCCGCCGCTGGTGGCCAGCGCGACCACGCGGCGGCCGTCCGGGGCGCGTCCGGCGATCTCCATGCCGGGCACCAAGGGCAGGGAGGCGGGGGCCAGGTAGCTGTTCTCCGCTTGGTGGGTATCGGCGAAGTTGATGCCGGCGCGGGTCACGTCGACGAGGATCTCGCCGGGACCGGGCTCGGGTTCGGGCAGTTCGGTGAGGCCGAGGACCTCGGGTCCGCCGAACTCGGTGATCTGGATTGCGCGCATGGCGGCCCTTCGTTCGTGGATTCAAACCGACCGGATGGTATGTTACCGGCTGGAAGCCCATGGGGTGACCTGGAGTGCGCCTTGGGCCGGGCGGGGGTCTTGCGTCCGATTACCTAACGATGTTAGGTGGAGGTGTCGAGAACCGATGGGGAGGACGTACGTGAACGCCGAACGCACAGTGACCACGAAGGCCGGTCGGGTCCGGGGCATCGCCTCGCCGCGCTCCGAGAGCGGCGGAGTCACCGTCTACCGGGGTGTCCCCTACGCCGCGGCCCCCTTCGGAGAGCACCGATTCGCCGCTCCCGCGCCCGCCGCCGCCTGGGACGGCGTGCGAGACTGCACCTCCTTCGGGCCACCGCCCCCTCAGGGCGCCCAGCTCATCGGCGCGGCCCCCTGGAACCCACAGACGTCCCTGGACTGCCTGTCCCTGAACGTGTGGACCGCCGCACGTCAGGGCGACCGGGCCCCGGTGCTCGTATGGATCCACGGCGGTGCCTACATCGTCGGCGCGGCCTCTGAGGCCACCTACGACGGCACCAGGCTGGCCGAGAGCGGTCTGGTCGTGGTCGGCGTCAACTACCGGCTCGGCTTCGAGGGCTTCGGCCACGTACCCGGTCGCCCCGACAACCGCGGACTGCTCGACCAGGCCGCCGCACTGCGCTGGGTCCAGGAGAACATCGCCGCGTTCGGCGGCGACCCCGACAACGTGACGATCGCGGGGGAGTCGGCCGGAGCCGGGGCCGTGGTGTGCCTGATGGCCTCCCCGCACGCCCGCGGGCTCTTCCGCCGGGCGATCGCGCACAGTGTTCCCGGGGACATGCTCACCGAGGACACCGCGCGGTCGGTGTCCGAGCGGATCGCCAAGGCCGCCGGGGTTCCGTTGGAAGCCGACTCCCTGGCCGCCCTGCCGCCGGAGAGGTTGCTGGAGGCCGTCGACACGGTGTTGGACCAGCCGTCACCGAAGGAGGGGGTGCGGACCAAGGCCTTCACCTGCTTCGCGCCCGTGGTGGGAGGCGTCGATCTGCCCGTGGCCCCGCTGGAGGCGATCACCCGTGGCGCCGCCTCCGACATCGACCTGCTCACCGGCCACAACGCCCATGAGTACCGCCTGTTCACCGAGCTCGGCCAGAGTGTGGAGATCGACGACGAATCCGCGTTGGCGGTGACCGCCTCCCGGCTCGGTCTGGGAGAGGACGCCGTCAGCGCCTACCGGACGGTGCACCCGGGCGCCACACTGCGCGAACTGTACGCCGCGATCCAGGGCGACGCCCTGTTCTCCGAGTACACCGTGCGCTTCGCCGAGGCGCACGCCGCGGCCGGAGGCCGCGCCCACTTCTTCCGACTGGCGGCGGAGAGCCCCGCCCTCGAAGGACGCCTGGGCGCCTGCCACGCCTTCGACCTGCCGTTCGCCTTCGGAAACCTGGACACCGACTTCGGAGTCTTCCTGCTCGACGGAGAGGCGGGCGAGGCCCACCGTGCGCTGTCACGGCGCATGGTCGCGGCATGGCGGGACTTCGCCGCCACCGGCGACCCGGGCTGGCCCGCGGTGACCTCCAAGGCCACAGCGGTCAAGGTGTGGAACACGGAGGACACGGTGCAGCCCGAGGACGCCTCTCCCGTACGGGAGCTGTGGGCCGGGGTGGCCATCGAGCCCAAGTAGGCGGCCTCGGCCCGAGGACGGTGAAGGCAGGAGAAATTCCTCTCCCGGATCCGGTCCGACAGGAAGGAACACGGGCACCCTCCAGGTAGGGGCGGGTGACGCCGGCTTCTCCCGACGTCCCTCTGAGGAGACATTCCCTCCGTGAGGGACACGGTCGCCGGCGGGCACCGCCCCGTGGAGGTGGACCATGACCACGAACGTGTTCGTTCTGGGACTCGACGAGCAGAACCGAGAGATCCTGCTCTCCATGCCCGACGCCCGCGACCACCGCTTCCTCTCGCTGCTCGACCTCGACGAGATCGGTCAGGACCGGGAGGTGGACATGCCCGATCTGCTGGCCCTGGCCAGGCGGAGGCTGGACTCCTTCGAGGACTCGGTGGACGCGATCATCGGGTTCTGGGACTTCCCCGTCAGTTCCCTGGTGCCGTTGCTCTGCCGCGAGCGGGGGCTGCCGTGCGCACCCTTGGAGGCGGTCGTCCGGTGCGAGCACAAGTACTGGAGCCGTCTGGAACAGCGGGCCGCCGTCCCCGAGGCGGTCCCTCGGTTCGCCAGGGTCGATCTCGACGTCACGACCAGACCCGAAGGTCTGCCCTACCCGCTGTGGGTCAAGCCGGTGAAGGCCTTCTCCTCCGAACTGGCCTTCCGCGTCACCGACGACGACGGCTTCCGCGCGGCGATGGAGGAGATCAGGGCGGGTGCCGGACGTGTGGGGGAAGCCTTCCAGTGGGTGATGGACAGGGTCGGACTGCCTCCCGAGATCGCCGAGGCCGGGGGCACGGCCGCGCTGGCGGAGGAGGAGGCCAAGGGCGACCAGCTCACCGTGGAGGGGTATGTCCGCGGCGGTGTTCCGCACGTCTACGGGATCATCGACTCCCACTGCTATCCGGACACCTCGAGCTTCCTGCGCTATGACTACCCCTCCACGGTGCCCGGGGAGGTCGCGGAACGCCTGACCGACCTGACCGAACGCGTGATCGCCCGGGTCGGCCTGGACGAAGTGACCTTCAACGTCGAGTACTTCCACGATCCACGGAGCGGCGAACTCAGGCTGTTGGAGATCAATCCGCGGCACTCCCAGTCACACGCCAGGATGTTCGAGCTCGTGAGCGGGGTGTCCAACCACGAGATCTGCCTGAGGGTCGCTCTGGGGGAGGAGCCCGAGCTGGAGCGGGAGGGGGAGTACGCGGTGGCGGCCAAGTGGTTCCTGCGTCGTTTCCACGACGGCCTCGTCTCGCGGGTGCCCACGGAGGAGGACATCGCGCGGGCGCAGGAGGCGGTGCCGGGCACGAGGGTGGAGGTCGTGGCGAGCCAGGGGCAGCGCCTCTCCGAACTCCCCACCCAGGACAGCTACAGCTTCGAGTTGG
>CALGOD010000988.1 GCA_937957845.1 uncultured Nocardiopsis sp. | reverse complement strand
GTGGTGGCACGGTCTTCTTTCCCGGCCACTGGCTCTTTTGCGACGAGGACGGAGGGGTCATGTCCGCACCCGAGGGGTTCGCCGGACACGGAGCGGACCACCGTGCGAGACGAGGACGGGGGCGGACGGTCCACCGGGGCGGAAACAGCCGGGTCGGTCCGACAGCGCTCGGCCGTCTGATGGAGGACGAGCTCCGCCAGGGGACCCCGGGAAAAATTATGGAGAAGGTGTCGATTTGGTGCGGTTCCGTTCGACGTGTGGACGAGGGCGGGAAAAGGGGCCCGCCCCACACGAGAGGTGAACACCATGCGCTACATGATGACCATCATGTCCAGCCCGGAGACCGAGGCCGTCGACTACAAGCCCGACCCGGAGGTCTTCGAGGCGATGGCCGCCTACAACGAGCAGCTGATCAAGTCCGGGGTCCTGCTGGCCGGCGACGGCCTGGCCCCCGCCTCCGAGGCGACCCGGATCACGTTCAGCGACGGCAGGTCGACGGTGACCGACGGCCCCTTCGCGGAGGCCAAGGAGTTCATCGCCGGATACTGGGTCCTCCAGGTCTCCTCGCACGAGGAAGCCGTGGAGTGGGCCAAGCGCTGCCCGCACCCGCCGCAGGGCGACCACACCGAGACGACCCTGATCCTGCGGCGGATCTTCGACACCGACGACTTCGGCGACGAGATGCCCCAGCACCTCAAGGAACGTGAGCGTGAACTGCGCGAGCGGGGATACGCACACGGGAGCTGAGCTGCTTGCGTCGGCACGGCCCGAGGTGCTCAGATGGCCTCGTGAGCCACACCGACGCCGCGGGCACGGTCGAGGCGGTCTGGCGTATCGAGTCGGCCCGCCTCGTCGCCGTGCTCACGCGGATGGTCGGCGACGTCGGTCTCGCCGAGGAGTTCTCCCAGGACGCGCTGGTCAGCGCACTGGAGAAGTGGCCGGACGAGGGGGTGCCGGACAACCCCGGGGCCTGGCTGACCACCGTCGCCAAACGCCGCGTGCTCGACCGGTGGCGCCGCGACGAACGCTTCCAGCGGCGGATGGTGGACCTGGGCCGGGAGCTCGTCGAACACGACGGTCAGGCCGAGTTCGACGCCGTCCTGGAGGAGGACTACGGCGACGACCTGCTCAAACTGATGTTCGTGTGCTGTCACCCGGTACTGTCCACCAACGCCCGGGTCGCGCTCACCCTGCGTCTCCTCGGCGGGCTGACCACCGACGAGATCGCCCGCGCCTTCCTGGTGCCCGAGCCGACCGTGGCCCAGCGCATCGTGCGGGCCAAGCGCACCCTGGCCCAGAAGAGGGTGCCGTTCGAGGTGCCCGTCGCAGAGGAACGCGACGTGCGTCTGGCCTCCGTGCTGGAGGTCGTCTACCTCGTGTTCAACGAGGGCTACACGGCCACCTCGGGCTCGGAGTGGATGAGGCCGGAACTGTGCGAGGAGGCCATGCGTCTGGGCCGGGTACTCGCGGAACTGCTGCCCAAGGAACGTGAGGTGCACGGGCTGGTGGCGTTGATGGAACTGCACGCCTCCCGGTTCCGGTCCCGTGTCGGTGCCGACGGGGGCCCGGTCCCCCTCGCCGAGCAGGACCGCTCCCGGTGGGACCGCCTGCTCGTCAACCGCGGCCTGAAGTCCCTGTACAGGGCGCTGTCGACCGGCCCTGGCGAACCGCACGAGCCCTACACCCTGCAGGCGGCCATCGCCGCCGAGCACGCTCGGGCGGCCGCGCACGAGGACACCGACTGGGAGAGGATCGCCGGGCTGTACCTGGCGCTGTCCCAGGTCACGGGGTCGCCGGTGGTGGAGCTCAACCGGGCGGTGGCGGTGTCGATGGCCGCGGGTCCCGGGGCCGCGCTGGAGATCGTGGACGGGCTGCGGGAGCACCCGGGAATGGTCGGCTACCACCTCCTGCCCGCCGTGCGCGGTGATCTGCTCCTGCGGCTGGGCCGGCGGGCCGAGGCGCGCACGGAGTTCGAGCGGGCGGCCGGGATGACCCGCAACGAGCGCGAGCGCGCACTGCTGGCCGACCGCGTCCGTGACTGTGAGGGCTGACCCGTGGTCGGGGCCGTGGGGAAGCGACGGGACCCCGCCTTCGCGGGAGTGCCTGGCACGCGGTCGGCCCGGCCCGGTTCAGAAGTCCTGGGAGGTCTCCGTGGGCGCCCCGGGGCCCGCTCCCTTCCCCCGGACGCGCTGGATGTGGGCCAGGCGACTGAGCCGGATCACCGGCCTGACCAGGAGTTCGACGCTGCCCAGCAGGAAGCACCACGTTCCGAGGGTGGTCCAGGTCGGGGAGAAGAACATGATGCTGCCGGCGATGAACCACAACGCGATCAGTATGTCGTTGGCGATGCTCGCCACCTCGTAGCGGCGCCGGATGACCAGTTCGTCGTGACCGATGCGGACGGTCAGGGGGCGCTGTGGACGCGGTTCGGACATGGTCTTTCTCCTTCACTCGGGGACACCCCGCGGGCCGGGCCCGCGACGTGTCGCTCCGTCCACACCCACGCGCGAACCCGTTCACCCGGCGGCCGGACACGGCCGCGCGTTCCATCCTGCTCTTCTCCGTCGCCGTTCCCGTGCATGTCGGTCGCGTGGCGGGTTCCGGAAGAAGGGACGCCACGGCCCGGCGGTACGCACGCCGAACTCTGCCCCGTCCGCGAACGCGGGGGCGGACCCGGCGAAGACGGCTCCACGTCCTGTCCCCGGGAGCGGCGCCGGGCGTTCGTACTGTTCTGCCAAGAGCAGGAAAGCCTGGCGGGACGGTCGTGGAGCGAGCAGACTCCTCCACATGAGACTTCTGGTTCTGGGCGGTACCGAGTTCGTGGGACGAGCCGTCGTGGAGGACGCGCTCGCCAGAGGGTGGGACGTCACCGTCTTCCACCGGGGCAGGCACGCCGCGCCCCCCGGTCCCACGGT
>CALGOD010000987.1 GCA_937957845.1 uncultured Nocardiopsis sp. | reverse complement strand
TGATGCCGTCGCTTTCGGCAGGGCGAGTGGCCATCTAGAATGTGACCAGAGTCACATTCTTGTGCGGGGTTCGTCGGCCGCCCTCGGGTGGTCCGCGTAACCGCTGGTAGCGTGGATTCGATCGACATCCTTTAACGACCTGTTCAGTGAGGCAGGGAAGGGGTCACTACTTTGCATGCGCGAAAACCGACCGACGGTGACGCCGACGGCGGTGCTCCCCGGGCGCGCGAAGGCGCCCGTGCGGTCCTGGACGGTAGCGAGATCAATCGGGCGCTGACCCGTATCGCCCACGAGGTGCTCGAACGCACCAAGGGTGGCGAGGACGTCACCCTTCTGGGCATCCCCTCGCGCGGGGTCCCCCTCGCCCAACGCCTGGCACGGCGTATCGAGCGGGTGGAGGACATGTCCGTCCCCGTGGGTTCGCTCGACATCACCATGTACCGCGACGATCTGCGATCCTCCCCCGTCCGCGCCCTCGGCAGGACCGAGATCCCCGCGGGCGGTCTGGACGATCGCGTCGTGGTCCTGATCGACGACGTCCTCTTCTCCGGTCGCACCGTCCGCGCGGCCCTCGACGCACTCGGGGACCTCGGCCGTCCCCGAGCGGTTCAGCTCGCGGTCCTGGTCGACCGCGGTCATCGCGAGCTGCCCATCCGCGCCGACTACGTGGGCAAGAACCTGCCCACCTCCCTGCGAGAGAACGTCACCGTGTGCCTGGAGGAGACCGACGGGGAGGACGCGGTGCTGCTCAGCCCCTCCCGCCCGTCACCCTCCACCACCCTCAAACGCCGGCCTTCGGCCGAGGATCCTTCCCGCCCGTCACCCTCCACCACCGAGGGGAACGACTGATGCGCCACCTGCTCTCCACCGGTGATCTGAGCCGCGACGAGGCCACCCTCATCCTGGACACCGCGACCGAACTCGCGCAGGTCGGCGACCGCTCCGTCAAGAAGCTGCCCACTCTGCGCGGACGCACCGTGGTCAACCTCTTCTACGAGGACTCCACCCGCACACGTACCTCCTTCGAACTGGCCGCCAAACGCCTGTCCGCGGACGTCATCAACTTCTCCGCCAAGGGCTCCAGCGTCTCCAAGGGCGAGAGCCTCAAGGACACCGCGCTGACGTTGCAGGCCATGGGCGCAGACGGCGTCGTCATCCGCCACAGCGCCTCCGGAGCCGCCCACCGCCTCGCCAACTGGGTCGACGGCTCGGTGCTCAACGCCGGCGACGGTACCCACGAACACCCCACACAGGCACTGCTGGACGCCTTCACCATGCGCTCGCGCCTCGGGCGGCTCGAGGGACTGCGCGTGGCCGTCGTCGGCGACATCCTGCACAGCCGTGTCGCACGCTCCAACGTGCTGCTGCTCACCACCCTGGGCGCGCACGTCACCCTGGTCGCGCCGCCCACCCTGCTGCCGGTCTCGGTGCACACCTGGCCGTGTGAGGTCTCCTACGACCTCGACGCGGTCCTTCCCAAGTCCGACGTGGTCATGATGCTGCGTGTGCAGGCCGAACGCATGCACGAGTCCTTCTTCCCCTCCACACGCGAGTACAGCCGCAACTACGGGCTGGACGGAGAGCGCCTGGCCCGCATGCCCGAGGACTCCATCGTCATGCACCCCGGACCCATGGTCCGCGGTATGGAGATCTCCGCGGAGGTGGCGGACTCTCCTCGATGCACGGTCACCGAGCAGGTCGCCAACGGTGTCAGCCTGCGCATGGCCGTGCTCTACCTGCTGCTCAGCGGCTCCTGAGGACACCGCGCTCCCACGGGTGCCGGGTGGACGGCCCGGCGTCCGGCGCCACCTCTTCCCATTCCAGAAAGTCACGAGGAAACAAGCACCGCGATGTCCGACACCAACGCACCACACCTGATCCGCGGCGCCCGCCCCATGGGCGGCGACCCCGTCGACCTGCTCCTCGCCGACGGCGTCATCGCCGAGATCGGGCGGGGGCTCGACGCCCCCGAGGACGCCCGGATCACCGACGCCACCGGCCTTATCGCCCTGCCCGGGCTGGTGGACCTGCACACCCATCTGCGCGAACCGGGACGCGAGGACGCCGAGACCGTCGCCAGCGGCTCCCGCTCCGCCGCCATGGGCGGTTACACCGCGGTCCACGCCATGGCCAACACCGACCCCGTCGCCGACACCGCGGGCGTCGTCGAACAGGTCTGGCGGCTTGGACGCGAGGCCGGATACTGCGACGTGCGTCCCGTCGGTGCCGTCACCGTCGGCCTCGGCGGACGGCGGCTCGCCGAGATCGGGGCCATGGCCGACTCCGCCGCGGGGGTACGCGTCTTCTCCGACGACGGCATCTGCGTCTCCGACGCCCTGCTGATGCGCCGCGCCCTGGAGTACGTCAAGGCCTTCGACGGCGTCGTCGCCCAGCACGCACAGGAGCCACGCCTGACCGAGGGCGCCCAGATGAACGAGGGCTGCGTCTCCGACCGACTCGGGCTGCCCGGCTGGCCCGCGGTCGCCGAGGAGGCGATCATCGCCCGGGACTGTCTGCTCGCCCAGCACGTGGGTTCGCGTCTGCACGTGTGCCACGTCTCCACCAAGGGCTCGGTCGACATCATCCGCTGGGCCAAGGCCCGTGGCTGCGACGTCACCGCCGAGGTCACCCCGCACCACCTGATCCTCACCGACGAGCTGGTGGAGAGCTACGACCCGATCTACAAGGTCAACCCGCCCCTGCGCACCGCGGAGGACGTGCGGGCGCTGCGCGAGGGTCTGGCCGACGGCACGATCGACATCGTCGCCACCGACCACGCGCCCCACCCCGCGGAGGCCAAGGAGACCGAATGGTCCACCGCCGCCATGGGAATGGTCGGACTGGAGACCGCCTTGGCCGTCGTGCAGCACACCATGGTCGACACCGGCCTTCTCACCTGGGCCGACGTCGCCGAC
>CALGOD010000986.1 GCA_937957845.1 uncultured Nocardiopsis sp. | reverse complement strand
GCCCTCACCATTGGCGCCGACGAACACGTTCACCCCGGGGCCCATCTCCAGAAGGACCTCACCGTAGGAGCGGAAGTCGGCCAGTTGCAGGTGGGATACGTACATCCGGCCTTCCTCCTGAAACAGCGGCACGGGAGAACGGGGAGGGGAAGGGGTCTGGAGGACGGCCGTGATCGGCGCGCCCCCAGACTCGGAAGGGGGGATGAGGGGGCTCAGACGTCCGAGGACGTCTCGGCCCGGTGCACGGGGTGTCCGCCGAACTGCTGGCGCAGGGCCGCCACGACCTTCATCGCCGGACTGTCGTCTTGGCGGGAGGCGAACCGGGCGTAGAGGGAGGCGGTGATCGCCGGGGCCGGGACCGCCAGGTCCACCGCCGCCTGGACGGTCCAGCGCCCCTCACCGGAGTCCTCGGCGTAACCGCGCAGGCTCGACAGGTCCGGGTCCTCCTCCAAGGCCTTGGAGACCAGGTCGAGCAGCCAGGAGCGCACCACCGTGCCCTCACGCCAGCTCTCGAAGGTGCCGGGGACGTCGTCCACGAGGCCGGAGGCGACCATGAGCTCATAGCCCTCGCCGAGGGACTGCATCATGCCGTACTCGATGCCGTTGTGGACCATCTTCACGAAGTGCCCGGCGCCGACACGTCCGGCGTGGACGAAGCCGCCGCCTTCGTCGGGGGTCAGCGCGTCGAAGATCGGACGGACGCGCTCCACGTCCTCCTGCGGGCCGCCGACCATGATGCCGTAGCCGTTCTGACGGCCCCAGACCCCTCCGCTGACACCGACGTCGAGATAGCCTATGCCCTTCTCCGCCAAGGCCTTGGCACGGATGCGGTCATCCGCGTAGTGGGAGTTGCCTCCCTCGATGACGAGGTCGCCCTCCTCCAGCAGATCGCCCAGTTCGGCGACCGTAGAGGCGGTGGGGTCGCCCGCGGGGACCATCACCCAGATCACCCGTGGGGCGGCCAGACGGCCGACCAGCTCCACCAGGGTGGCGACGTCGCGCTCCGGCGAGGTCACGTCGTAGCCGATGACCTCGTGACCCTTCTCCCGAAGGCGGACGGCCATGTTGCCGCCCATCTTGCCGAGACCGATCATTCCGAGCTGCATGTACTGCTCCCCTTCGCCGCCTGTGGATGGAGGGCCGAACGGTCCGGATCACGGATCGTTCCGGCAGATACCAGTCAATCGAACCGGGCGTGGATCAGCCCGGCTGACGCACCGGCATGATCAGGTAGCGGTACTCGGGGGAGGAGCCCTCCTCCGCGGGCTTGCCGGTGAGGATCGACGGCTTGGTCGAGGTGGTGAAGTTCATCCGGGCCACGTCGGTGCCGATGGCGCCGAGTCCGTCCAGCAGAAAGCCGGAGTTGAAGGCGATCTGGATGTCGTCGCCCTCCAGGTCCGCCTCCAGGACCTCCACGGCCTGGGCCTCCTCGCCGGTGCCCGCCTCCAGGACCAGCTGTCCCTGGGTGAAGGACAGACGCAGCGGAGTGTTGCGCTCGGCGACCAGCGAGACCCGCTTGACGGCTTCCACGAACTCCTGGCGACCGACCTCCGCGACGGAGTTGAAGGTGTCCGGAAGAAGGGCGCGGTACTTGGGGAACTCCCCGTCCAGCAGGCGGCTGGTGGTGCGGCGGCCTCCACCCTCGAAGCCGATCATGCCCTCGCCGGTGTCGCCGCTGGAGAGGGCGATCGAGATCTCGGCGCCCGAGGTGAGCGACTTCGCCGTGTCGTGGAGGGTCTTGGCCGGCACGAGGGCGACCGCGGACAGCTCGGGGTTCTCCGGCTTCCAGGTGAGCTCGCGCACCGCCAGACGGTAGCGGTCGGTGGAGGCCAGCGTGATGGTGTCGCCCTCGATCTCCACCCGCACACCGGTGAGCATCGGGAGGGTGTCGTCTCGTCCGGCGGCGACCGCCACCTGGCTGACCGCGGCGGCGAAGGCGTCACTACCGACGGTTCCGCTCACACCGGGCATCTCCGGGAGCGTGGGATAGTCCTCCACCGGCATGGTGGTCAGGGTGAACTTCGCGCTGCCGCCGGTGACGACGACCTTGGGGCCGTCGGTGGAGATCTCCACAGGCTGTGCGGGAAGGTTCCGGGTGATCTCCGCCAGGAGCTTTCCGGTGACCAGGACCTTGCCCGGTTCCTCCACCTCGACGTCCACCGCGGCCTGGGTGGAGACCTCGTAGTCGAAACCGGACAGGCGCAGCTGCTGACGGCCGTCGAACTCACCGGCCTCCAGCAGGATGCCGACGAGCACCGGAACCGAGGGACGCGTCGGGAGTGTGCGCGCGGTCCAGGCGACAGCCTCGGCCAGTACGTCGCGTTCGACCCGGAACTTCACTTTCCGACTCACTTTCCGCACGACCGGTGGTGCCGGTCGAAGCCTCAACGTTGCAGCTCGTGGATCTGTGGGTCTGTCGAGGACTCCGTCAACAGGGCTGTGGACGAAGGACCATGCGGATGCGTGGTCCGTCCGGGCCGCAGGGAGCTGCCTCGAACCCGTGGGGTGTCACCGTCCGGATCCGGGCGGCGGAGGACAGGGGCGAGACCACACGTTACCCGGATTCACCCCGTGCCGCTGCCGGCTCGGGAACCTGTTGGTGTCGCACCAGGATCGGAGAGTTGTCCACAGATTTTTCGCGGAGCTGTTGTGAAGCCACATCTTGGTTAATGAAGGTGCGCAGTAGTAGTAGGGCCTGTGGATAGTGTGGATAACCATCGTTTCCGCAGGTCATCCCATGGATTTTTGTCCACAGGCCCTGTGGGAAACGCTGTGGACAACTCGGGTGTCCTGTGGACGGACAGAGGGGTCCACAGGTTTTCCACACTGTGTCCACAGCTTCGTCCACAGGTTTTCCCCATGTTGTCCACAACACCCTGTGGTCGGGTGATCGGATGACGTGTTGCCCTGTCCACAGAGCAGGGGGCAGTTACCCACAGCCGCAGAGTAGTTTTCCACAGGTTGTCCACAGGGTTATCCACAGATTCACCCCCTCTCCTGTGGATAACTTTGCGGAGAAGTCCCAAAAGTTTTTTTCTGGCCGCCTCCCAGAACGCCCGAACCCGGGCAAACGGGCTGTGCACAGAGTTGTCCACAGGACTTCGCCATGTTCTTGACGTTGGGCGTTGACAAGGTCGTGTGACCAGGTCGGCACGTGGGAGGTGTCAGGGCTTTCAGGAGGCGGGAAACCAGCGGATACGGCCTGTACGGGGCATGAACGGCCTGTGGAGACCACAGAGGAGGCGAATCCTGCCAGAGGTGGGCGTTCTCCCGCACAAGGCTGTGGATAACTCATCCCTGGTGGTGGGAGCCCTGTGGATAACCGGCCTGTGGGTCTGTGGACGAGGTCGCGGGGAGGCATGTCCACAGAGCGACGAGGCGTCAGGGGGCATCGTCGCCTCGTCGGCCGGGAGGGGTGAGGGGGCACCGGCCGGTGCCCCCTCACCCCTGTCCGTGCACAGACTGTGCATCAGGTCAGCGAGGGTTGGTCCTTGATGCGACTGGTGAGCTCGTGGACCTGGTTGTAGATGGACCGCCGTTCGGCCATCAGCGCGCGGACCTTGCGGTCCGCGTGCATCACCGTGGTGTGGTCGCGGCCGAACTGCTGGCCGATCTTGGGCAGGGACAGCTCGGTCAGTTCACGGCACAGGTACATGGCGATCTGGCGGGCCGTCACCAGCACGCGGGAGCGCGAGGTCCCGCACAGGTCCTCCACCGTCAGACCGAAGTAGGCGGCGGTCTGGGACATGATCGCCCCCGCCGTGACCTCGGGCACCTCGGTGTTGGGCACCAGATCCCGTAGCACCTGGCTGGTCAGGTCGAGGTCCACCGACTGCCGGTTCAGGCTGGCGAAGGCGGTCACGCGGATGAGGGCGCCCTCCAACTCCCGGATGTTGGTGGAGATCTTGCTCGCTATGAACTCCAGCACCTCCGGTGGGGCCGCCAGGCCCTCCTGCGCCGCCTTCTTGCGCAGGATGGCGATGCGGGTCTCCAGCTCCGGCGGTTGGACGTCGGTGAGCAGGCCCCATTCGAACCGGCTGCGCATCCGGTCCTCCAACGTCGTCAACTGCTTGGGCGGACGGTCGCTGGAGATGACGATCTGCTTGTCGGAGTTGTGCAGCGTGTTGAAGGTGTGGAAGAACTCCTCCTGCGTCTGCTCCTTGTTCTCCAGGAACTGGATGTCGTCCACCAGGAGCACGTCGATGTCCCGGTAACGGCGGCGGAACCCGTCCGCCTTGCCGTCCCGGATCGAGTTGATGAACTCGTTGGTGAACTCCTCGGAGCTGACGTACCGCACTCGCGAACCCTCGTAGAGGCGGTGGGTGTAGTGCCCGATGGCGTGTAGCAGATGGGTCTTGCCCAGCCCCGACCCGCCGTGGATGAACAACGGGTTGTAGGCCTTGGCCGGTGCCTCGGCCGCGGCCACCGAGGCCGCGTGGGCGAACCGGTTGCTGGAGCCGATGACGAAGGTGTCGAAGGTGTACTTCGGGTTCAGCCGCGCGTGCTCACCCGGCGGGGCCTCCTGTGAACGGCCCGGGGGAGTGGAGAGCCTCTCGGACGCGCCGGGCGTGACCTCCTCCGGCCGCTCTCCCGTTCCGGCGGGGCCGGGCTCCTCGCCCCGGGCCTCCTCCGGTGAGGGATCGGGAGCGGCGTCGGAGGGGGACTCCTCCCGTGGGGTCTCCCAACGGTTGGGCCGGTCCCAGGCGGGGTCGTTCCAGGACTGCTGCCAGGAGGCCTGCTCCTGTTCCAGCACGGAGGGCTGTTCCCACCGGGGCGGAGCCGTGGGCGTCTCCTGAGGAGAGGCGAAGGTCTGTTGGACCCAGGGCGCGGGCGCGTCACGGACGGTGTGCGGCTCCTCCTCGACCCCGTAGGACGTCTCGGGGCCGGGGGGCCCGAGCAGGTCCGCCTGCCTCAGCGGCGTCGACGAAGCCGCGGGAGGGTCGGTCATGTGCGGTGCGGCGGGGTCCGTGGAAGCGTCCGGGCTCGCGTGCCGGCCGTGGGAGGGCGGCACGTTCGCCCCACCGTCCGTGGGAGCTTCGGCGGGTGCGGCGCCCGGGACGGAGGAGCCGTGTTCCTCCATCGTGCGTACCGCGGGTGTACGGCGCGCGTAGGCGGAGTGCGGTGCGGGGGTCGGCGGCGGGGTCGGTACCGCGGTGGGGTCGACCGTCACCGCGAGCCTGATCTCCCGTCCCAGGTGTGCGGACAGCGCCTTGCTGATCGCCGGATACAGGCGTGTCTCCAGCACCTTCTTGGTGAACTCGTTGGGAGCCGCGATCAGAGCGGTGTCCTCGATCAGGCCCAGTGGACGGGTCTGCGGAAGCCAAGCGCGCTGGTGCGCGGGCAGGGAGTCGTTGTCGATCCCGTCCAGCACGCTGGACCAGACCATTGCGAGGTTGACCTGTGCGTCAGCCAAGGTGACCTGCCATGGGTGCTGTCCCTTCGGTGCGGATCTGTGCGGTGAGGAGTGGGCGGCAGGGGGTGGTCCGGGTCACGGCGAAGCCGGTGTCCCGTGGGTCGGTCGGTGCGTTCTCGGTCTCGGGGCCGCCATCAGGGGCGGCCTTCCATTGTCCTACGGCCTGGATGGTGCCGGGGCTGGGAGAGCGCCCTGGCCGGACGAGCTTGTGGATAACTTCGCTGTAGTGGAAGACGCCGAAGCTTTGACTACCTGTGGGTATCCACAGCTTCGAAGAGTTGTCCACAGGTTTTCCACAGGGTTGTCCACAGGATGGCAGATTCCTGCGGGGGGCGCATGGTTATCCACAAATTGCAGCTCAGTGGGTGTGTAAGGAAAATCCTTCCCCCGTAGGGGGAGGGGCAGGAGGAGGGAGGAAGAAGTTATCCACAGGCTGAGGTTATCCACAGGAGTCCGAGGTTGGGGAAGTCTCACACGCCTGTGGACAACGACTTGTCCACAGGGGGAACCGGGAGGACGCCGGCGGTGGCCCCGGGAGGAGTTTCCGTGAGCCCGCTCACATACCGTGGAGGGGGGGTCTCCACGAGATACGGGACGGCGGAGGACGTCGGCCTCGGTGGCCGGTGCGGGACGGACCGGCTTTCCGCATGTCATGGGCGGTGGTCGTCGTCCGGTCCGATTTGACCATGGCCGGAGGAGACCGTATCTTCTTTGTGCTTATGCCGATGATCGCCTGCGCCCGTGCCCACACGGCAGCGCGGCCATGGCTCATGCACCTCGTGACCCCGCATATCCTGGGGGTCTGTCGTAGTACTTTCCTGAGACGCCCCTGGAGCCAGCAGTGAGCAAGCGTACGTACCAGCCGAACAACCGGCGTCGCGCGAAGGTCCACGGCTTCCGGCTGCGCATGCGTACGCGGGCCGGTCGCGCCATCCTCGCCTCGCGCCGCCGCAAGGGGCGCTCGGCCCTGACCGTGAACCACTAGGTCACGTTCACTTCCACGTTCTCGGACCGGTCCGGCCTTCTCGCCGACCGGTCCCTTTTTCGTGGGAAGAAGTCACCCAGTCCGAAGGAAGCCGATGCTCTCTCCGAAGAACCGGATGCGCAGCAGCGCCGAGTTCGGCTCCGTCATGCGTGGGGGGCGGCGTTCGTCGCAGGCCGCCCTGGGCGTGGCCTATCTCCCACCGCGTTCGGGTACCGCGGAAACCGAGCCTCCTCGGATCGGTTTCGTGGTGAGCAAGGCGGTCGGGGGAGCGGTGGTGCGCAAGCGCGTGCAACGTAGGTTGCGTCACCTGATGCGGTCTCGATCGACTGTTCTGCCAAACGGTAGCCTGCTTGTAGTACGTGCCAGACCCGAGGCCGCCACCGCGCGGTACGAGGAGCTGGCGGCGCAACTCGACAGCGCGATCGCCGCGGCGATGCGCCCCCGGGGAACCTCGTCACGCCCACGGCGTGGTCGGCGACGGCCTCCGGCGAAGACCTCGGCGAGTGGCGAAACAGCAGGGGAACGCCGCCCGGACGAGGGCGGGGAACGGTGGAAGGGCCGATGACCGAACACAGACCGACGGTGTTCGCGCGTGTGCTGATCTGGCCCATTCGGGGTTACCAGCGCTTCATCAGCCCGCTCTTTCCTCCGGTCTGCCGTTTCTACCCGTCGTGCAGCGCGTATGCCGTCGAAGCTTTGCGTGTGCACGGTGCGTTGTACGGGTTGTGGCTGGGAGTCCGGCGTATCGCCCGCTGCCATCCCTTCAACCCCGGAGGTCTCGATCCGGTTCCGCCGCGCGGAGGACACCGGAACGCAGAGCCCGGGGGGTCCGCGGGCGAAACCGGGCACACCGGAACCGCTCCCGGGAACTAGTAGCTGAACCGAACCACATAGGAGTTGGCCGGTGTTGGACTGGCTTTACGACATCGTCGGCCGGATCTTGGTCTGGATCCACACGGGTCTGACCTTCATCGGCTTCGACACTGACAGCGGCTGGGCCTGGGGCCTGTCGATCGTCCTGCTCACCGTGCTGATGCGGCTGCTGATGGTGCCGCTGTTCGTCAAACAGATGAACACGCAGCGCAAGATGCAGGACATCCAGCCCAAGATCATGAAGCTCCGCGAGCGCTACAAGCACGACAAGGAGCGCTTGCAGCGGGAGTCCATGAAGCTCTACCAGGAGAGCGGCACCAACCCCATCATGGGTTGTCTCCCCCTGCTCCTGCAGATGCCGGTCTTCTTCTCACTCTTCAGCGTGCTGCGCAGTGTCGCCGAGGGCAACGCGCGCTACGGCTTCGATGAGGAGTTGGTGGAGAGCGCGCGGGCCGCGCTGATCTTCGAGGCGCCCATCGCCGCCCAGTTCAACAGCTCCCCCGAGGAGCTCCTGGAGCTCGGCTCCAGCGACCCGATCATGGCCAAGGTCGTCATCGCCATCGCCTGTGTGGTCATGGGAACGACGACGTTCCTCACCATGCGGCAGAGCATCAAGCGCAGCATCTCCCAGATGCCCGACAACCCCATGATGCAGACCCAGAAGATCATGATGTACATGGCGCCCCTCTTCGGGCTCTTCGGCCTCATGATGCCGGTCGGTGTGCTGGTCTACTGGGTCACCTCCAACGTCTGGACCATGGGTCAGCAGCACTTCCTCTACCGGAAGCAGCCGGTCGCCGGCGCGGCGCAGACCAAGGGCGAGGGCAACGGATCGGCCAAGGGCATGCTCAGCCGAAAGAAGGCGGCCGAAACCACGCCTGAGCCGAAGGAACAGCCTAAGATCGAACGCAAGCAGCCGAAGAAGCAGTCGCGCGCCAAGCGCACCGGTGGCGGTTCCCGCTAGGGCTTGTTCGGTGGGCGCCGCCACCGCGCAGAGTGGGTGCTCACCGAACGAACCCCTGCTCCGCTTGGCCCCGGCTGCGCAGAACGTTCGAGTGCGCAGGCGACAATGCCCCTGAGGCGTACGGTGGCCAGGGTGAAGGATCGAGGAGACGGGAACGCTGTGGCAGGTAGTCAGGAAGAGAGCGGCGGAGTAGCGGTGGCTGAGACACCTGAGGGCGGAATCGATATCGAGGCCCTGGAGAACGAGGGTGACATCGCCGCGGACTACATCGAGGGACTTCTCGACATCGCGGACTTCGATGGCGACATCGACATGGACGTCGAGGGTGATCGTGCACTGGTCTCCGTGGTGGGAGCCACTCTCAACGAGTTGATCGGTGAGCGTGGTGAGGTCCTGGAGGCGCTTCAGGAACTGACCCGGTTGGCCGTGCACCGGACGACCGGTGAGCGTAGTCGTCTGATGCTGGACATCGGCGGGTATCGGGAGGGGCGTCGTAAGGTGCTCTTCCAGGTGGGAACGGACGCCGCCAAGAGGGTCAAGGAGACCGGCGAGGTGTACCCGCTGGAGCCGATGACCCCGTTCGAGCGCAAGGTGGTGCACGATGCCGTGGCCGCCGCGGGTCTGCGCAGTGAGTCCGAGGGTGAGGAGCCGCACCGCTACGTGGTGGTGCACCCCGCTTCGTAGAGGCGCGTACTCCCTGAGGGGGGTGATGTTTCACGTGAAACATCACCCCCTTTTCTTGTGCCCGAGGAAGAGGAAGGAGTACCGGCATGTGGCCGTGTCGACTTCCAGGGGGTCTGATCCTGGGAGTCGGCGGTGGGCCGGGCGCGATGTTTCACGTGAAACACGATCGGAGGCAGCGTGTCGATGGCTCCGTGCGCTCATCTCCTCTGGAGGAACGACCCGGGGGAGTGGTGAAGAGGGGAGTTCGCCGGAGTCGGGGACGCCGGCGTGAAACGATGGTGCCTCGCGCGCGTAGGATCAGGAGGGGTCTTCTTTTCCCTGCGCGCGGAACCACTGTCCGCAGCGCACCACCCCTCGCCGGTCGGTGCGCCGCTGTGCGGCTGCCATGGCGGATCGAGCATGGAAGTGATGATGGACGAGTGCACAGGTGGTGACCGATGACCTCGGGAGCCGAGGAGGTCGGCGAGGTGCTTCCTGAACCGCCCGGTCAGGCGGAGGCCGTTTTCGGTGGCTCCCTGCCGAAGGCACACCACTACGCGGAACTGCTCGCCGACGACGGGGTGCGGCGTGGGCTGATCGGGCCTCGTGAGGTGCCACGCCTGTGGGAGCGGCACCTCATCAACTGTGCCGTGGTCGAGGAGTTGCTTCCGGAAGGCGCCGAGGTGGTGGACGTCGGCTCTGGTGCCGGGCTGCCGGGGCTGGTGCTCGGCCTCATGCGGCCCGATATCCGAGTGGTCCTGTTGGAGCCACTGCTGCGTCGAACGGTCTTCCTCAATGAAGCCGTCGAGCTGCTGGAGCTGCCCAACGTGGAGGTGCGGAGAGGAAGGGCGGAGGAGGTCCACGGTGAGCTGT
>CALGOD010000985.1 GCA_937957845.1 uncultured Nocardiopsis sp. | reverse complement strand
ACAAGCGCTACCGCGAAGCGGTGGCCAAGGCCAAGACGGCCAAACGCACTCCTCCCGGCCGCTGGCAGGTCCGCTGGTATGACCCGGCGGGCAAGCCCAAGGCGCGTACCTTCGTCAAGAAGCCGCAAGCTGAGGCCTATAAGACCGATATTGAGGCCAAGCTCGCTGAGGGCGTCTACCGTGATCCTGCGGCGGGCAAGGTGCGGTTCCGTGAGATGGCGGAAGCGTGGTTGGCGGCCCGGTCGAATCTGAAGCGATCCACCCGGTCGAAGTACCGGGACGCACTTGACGTCCACATCTTGGGGCGGTGGGGAGACCTGCCGTTGTCCGCCATCGAGTTCGAGGACATCGCGGTGTGGATTGTGGAGCTGCACCAGGGCAAGGGCCTGAGCGCCTCGCATGTCCGGGGTATCCACCGGGTGCTGTCGATGGTGCTGGACTGGTGCGTGCCTCGGCGTATCCCGGTGAACCCGGCAAAGGGCGTGCCGCTGCCGAAGCTTCCTCCGAGTGATCACGTCTACCTCTCTCACGACCAGGTGGAAGACCTCGCGGACGCGATTGGATCACTGACCACGAAGCACGGTCACCCGCTCGCGACTGCGAAGGTGAACCGCACCCTGGTGCTGCTGCTGGCCTATACCGGGCTGCGTTGGGGTGAGGCCGCGGCGCTGCGGGTCCGCTCGGTTGACCTCGGCAAGCGCCGTATTCGCGTGGTCAGCGCCTTCGCTGAGGATGATGGGGAACTGTACGAGGACACACCGAAGACGGGGGAGCGACGATCAGTTCCGGTTCCTCGTTTCCTCGTCGCTGAGCTTGAGCCGCTGCTCGCTGGTCGTGACGCTGATGCCTTAGTGTTCACCACCGATCGGGGTAACCCGCTGCGTCTGCGGAACTGGCGCTATCGGGAGTTCGCCATGGCGCGGAAGAAGGCGGGGCTTGATGGGATCGGTCTCACTCCGCACAAGCTCCGGCACACCGCGGCCTCACTGGCCATTGCGGCGGGGGCTGACGTCTACGTGGTTCAGAAGATGCTCGGCCACGCCAAGCCGTCAATGACTCTCGATGTCTACGGGCATCTGTGGCCGGACCGGTTGGACGAAGTGGCGGACATCCTCGACGTGCGCCGGTCTGAGACAGCCAGGAGGCGGGCTGAGTAGAGGCCACCAAAACCTAAAGGCCGCACCGGATCATGTGCACTGTATGTGCAACGCTCTGGTGCGGCCTTGATGTCTCCAGTCCTTTGTGGGCCTCTGACCTGCTGTGGGACTGGTTTTCTGGTGTCCGAGGGGGGACTTGAACCCCCATGCCCTTAACGGGCACTAGCACCTCAA
>CALGOD010000984.1 GCA_937957845.1 uncultured Nocardiopsis sp. | reverse complement strand
GCCCACCGCGTCCCATGAGAGCGGCCAGCATGGTGGAGACGACACCGTAGGCCAGCGGGACCAGGGCGATGACGCCGGTGAAGGCGGCGAGGAAGGCGAAACCCCCTTGGCCGTCCGTCCCCGCGCCGGACTCTCCCACCATCTCTCCGACGCCGAAGCCCAGGAGTGCGATGGCGCCGAGGAAGAGCCCCAGCAGGATGCCGACGGGGCCTCCGATGAACATCAGCACCCGCACGGCGACGGCCGCACCCGGCATGGTCGAGGCGGAGGGAGCGGACACGGGAGGCGGGACCGGGGGCATCCGCCCCGGAAGCCCGTAGCCCACCGGGGACCGACCGGGAGCGGGCTGGTGGGGGCCGGAGTGCGGTGAAGGGTACACCTGGATCCTTTCCGGATCGTGTGGGAGCGGACACCCGTCTCCACTCTCCACCGGGACGTGGGGCGAGCGGACCGGACGGGTTCAGGGCCGGTGACGGGTGCGGGGGAAGGGTCACTGAGGACCCAGGGCGGCCAGTGCACGGGACGGTCCCGTGGAGGCCGTGTCGACGACGGAGACGTCGCCGAAGAAGGTCCGACCGTTCGGGGGAGGGCGAAGAAGCACCGGGGCTGTTCCTCGGCCTTTCCTCGATCCGGTGTGTCCGCCACGACCTTACCGAAAGTCTCCGGAGGAACACGGAACAGGCCGAGGGAGTCGGGCCCGCACAGGACGAGGGGGACCGGCCGGAGCCGGTCCCCCTCGGTGTCCGCGCTCATGAGAGCGTCAGTAGGCTCCCCCGGGCGCCGGAGGCCTGGTGTAGTAGGCGCGGGTGCTCTCCAGCAACATGAGCACGATCATGACGATCGCGAAGATCAGGGGAACGATCGTGCCGAAGCCACCGGAGACGAGGCTGACCACCAGGCTCAGCGCGGCCAGCGCCTGGAAGACCACGACCGACCACAGCACGACGGGGCTGCGACGTCCCATGAACGCGGCCAAAGCGATGGAGACGACACCGTAGACGAACGGGATCGCACCGACGACGGCGAAGAGCACGCCTGCCTCGGCGTTGGACAACGGCAGTCCCGTCTCCTCCATGGCGCGCTGCATCTCCTCGCCGGCGGGGCCCCCGCCGACGGCCATCGCGGCTGCGAGCCACACCAGTCCGCCGAGCAGCAGACCACAGGCACCGCCGATGAACATCAGCACCCGCACCGTGATGGCCGCGCCCGGCATCTTGGCCGGTCCCGCACCTGGAGCGCCGGGCATGGGCCGCGGATGGCCGCCGTACTGCTCGTGCGGTGGTGGGTACGGACCTCCGGGGTACTGTCCGCCGAAGTGCTGCCCACCCTGGTTCGGATCGTCCGAGGGTTGTTGCGGATACACAGGCGGCCTCCATCGGATGGGGAATGTTCTCGAAAGCCCTTACCACGGTACCCCGAGGAGCACCACGTACCGTCCGGCCGACCCCGTGGGCCCCTCAGGTCGGCTCCAGAGGCTCCTGTCCGGCGGCGGGCAGGATTCTTCGGCCCTTCACCGGGGCGTATCGGCGCAGGAGCTCCTCCTCCTGTTCCCGGACGGCCTGGGCCAGGTCCTCATTGAGTTCGCGTAGAGCGCCGCGGTACTCGGTGACGTGTCCCTCCACGCGTTCGGCGATACCGCCCGGGCTCAGTGCTCTCCTGGCCCGGTTGACCCGGTGGACGGCGTAACCGCCGATGGCGGCTCCCGCCACGAGATACAACAGTCTGCCGATCACCGGTTCTCCTTCCGCCTGCGTCCGCGCACCACCGCCAGGGCCTTGCGCTGGCCCAGGACTCGTCGCACGCCGTAGGACAGCGACGCCACCTTCACCAACGGCCCGGTGAACACCGAGCGGGTCAGCGCCGTCATCGTGGAGACGTCCTCGGAACTGGCCTGCACGTTGGCGGTGATCTCCTCCACCCGTTCGAGCGAGGTGTTGGTGCGTTCCACCGTCGAGGCGACGTCGTCCAGCAGCGGCGGGGTACGGTCCCCCAGTTCCGAGACGACCTTGGTCGTCTCGTTGATGAGTTTGATCAGTTTGACGAGCGCCACGCACATGAACGTGGCCAGCACCGCCCAGACCACCGCGGCGACGAGCGCGGCGACCTCTCCTCCGGTAAGCATGCGGGCTCCGTGGGCAGATAGAGGGTTCTTCGAGGGTGTGCGGCGGCCTCTCGCGCACACGCCGGGCCTGGAGGGGGCGACGGGGCCCAGTGGTCCGCGATCGGGCCGATTTTCGGCCGACCCTATCGTGTCCCCGGCCCGACCGGGCGGACACGCCACGGCGGAAGGACGGAGACGTCGCCGACCACTCTCGAACGAGCCCTTGCCCCAGGTGACCGGTGGAGGCCGCGGGGATCGACGTCCGACCTCCCTCTGCCGGAGAATCGGGAATCACTGCGAAGCGGGATCTTGACTACGATGTCGGACACTCAGCCTCCCACCGGCCCATGAAGCATCGACAGGACACCCATGAGCCCTCGTTCTCCCCGAGAGATCTCCGTACTGGTACCGCCGGATCTGGCCCCCC
>CALGOD010000983.1 GCA_937957845.1 uncultured Nocardiopsis sp. | reverse complement strand
CGAAGAACGCCGGGGCCCGTCCCCGGATCACCCCGTACAGGGAGGTGATGCGCTGTTGGCCGTCCAACAGGAGCAGGTGGGTACCGCTTCCGGCGGAACCTCCCCGCACCGCGGTGTCCTCGGCGGAGGTCTCCCACAACAGCAGGCTGCCGACGGGATGGCCCAGATACATGGAGCGCAGCAGTCCCCGTACCTGGTCACGGTTCCACACGTAGCCGCGCTGGAACTCGGGCAGCAGGACCGTCCCGTTGTCGATCTGGTCGAGGAGTGTGGATAGTTTCGCCATAGAGGACGTCTTTCCGTTCGAGGCTCGCGTATGCGGAGGGTCAGTTCTTGTCGAGGAGGGCCTCGATGAAGGGGCTGGGCGTCTGGTGCCAGCTCACGTACAGCTGCTCGCGGGCCCGTGTGCACGCCACGAACAACAGGCTGCGCTCGCGCAGCAGGTCGCGGGCGTGCGCGCCGGGATCCTCGTCCTCAGGGGTGATGCTGCGGGGTGCGGGCAGCTGCTGGCCGCCGACTCCCACCACGGCCAGGCAGCGAAACTCCAGGCCCTTCATCCGGTGCATGGTGCCGACCGCGACGGACTCCCCGTCAGCCGTCCCCTTGGCCAGGGCCCGAGCGGGCAGCCCGGCGCTTTCCAGAGCGGACACCGCCTGCTCCACGGCCCGGTTGGACCGTGCCGCCACACCGATCTCGCCGGGGAGGACCCCTGTCTCGGTCCAGCCCTGCACGGTGTCGACGAGGTGGCGCAGTTCCGCTTCCCAGGTGGTGAATCCCGAAAGCAGGGGCTCGTCCCCGCGCATCTCCGAACGGCATCCGGCCACCGAGTCCAGACCGCCGTCCATGTCGTCCACGGTCTGGCCGTGCATCAGCCCCAGGCTCCAACCGAGGATCTGTGCGGTGGTGCGGTAGTTGATCCGCAGCTTGGACGAGCGGCCGCGGATGTTGATCCCCACCTCCGCCAGGCTCACCTGGGGGCCGTAGATGCGCTGGTGGGTGTCACCGGCGATGAACACGTCATCCGGTCCCTCGGCGGCCGCGGCGCGCAACAGTCGCCACTGGCCCAGGTGCAGGTCCTGGGCCTCGTCCACCACCACGTGATCGAAGGGCTTGTCATCGCGGGCCTCGAGCAGTCGGGCCGCCTCCTCGGCGATGGTCTCGTGCGTCCACAGGCCACGCTCGGCCGACCTTTCGCCGAACGCCGAGACCGCCTGCCACACCCGGGCCCGCTGTGAGGTGCTGAGGCCTCGTCCCCGGCCGGTGCGCTTGGCTGCCAGGTACTCGTCGGCGGTGGTCACCCGCCGGGACAGCACGACCTGGCGCCACTCTTCGGCCAGGAAGGCAGGGGACAGGTCCAGACCCAGCTCCCCGATCACCTGCTCCCACAATTGGCGTTCACGCTGTGCGCTCAGCAGGTCGGGCTGTCCATGCGTCTCCCGGAACACCCGATGGGCCACACGGTCGATGTGCTCCACCCGGACCCGCTCCAACACCGCGGCGGCATCGCCCGCACCATCGGTCTCGGCGAGCAGGCGCAGACTGGAATCCAAGGCCTCGGCCAAGGTGGAGGTGAAGGTGGTCAGCAGCACCCGTCCCCCCGCCCTGGCCAACCGGTGGGCACGGTGCAGGGCCACCACGGTCTTGCCGGTGCCCGGCCCACCGCTGATCCGGGCCGGCCCTCGGTAAGAGGCCTCCACCACCGCGCGCTGTACCGGGTGCAGGTAGATCCGCCACAGGTCGAAGGGGTGCTCCAGGGCCGCCATCAACTCCTCGGGGCCCTCCACCAGCAACACCCGGTCGCGGCTGCGCTCGACCGCAGCGTCCAGGTCCTCGGGGTCGACCTCCTCGGTGATCGCCGCACCCAGCTCCTGCCACACCTCGTCGGGGCTCATGCCCGCCGCCAGACCGTAGAGCACGTCCCACTGCACCGGGGGCAGCAGCCCGCGGGCCGCGTCCAGCTGGAAGGAGGCGGTGAGCGTACGCGCGAACGCCAGTGTCTGCTCGTCCACCCCCAGCCGTTCCATGTCCGCGTCCTTGACATGGGCGAAGAGCCGGTCCGTCGTGTCCTGGGCCATCCGCTTCATATGCGGCAGGCTCGCGTCGATCGCGGCCACGTCGCGGATCTCGATCCCACCGGTGGCCGTGTTCACCGAGGCCTTGCGCCTCTTGGCCCAGTCGTAGGCGTCGTCGTGGGGCAGCACCCGCAGAAGCGTGTAGGTGTCACCGGAGGTAGGAGCCAGCACCACGCCACGCCAGAACTGGTCGATGCGGATGGTGCGGAAGCGGTCGTCCCGGGCGCCGGTGATCTTCTCCAGGTGCAGGCCGGTGTGGGTGGCCTGCTCGAACTTGGCGAAGACCTCGGTGACCCTGTTCTGCACGGGTTTTTCGAGCTTGGCGAACTCGTGGAGGAAGTCCTTGTGGATGGCCAGCTGCGGCAAGGCGATCGATCTTCCGTGGTCGGGGGGAAACCGCAGGGCGGCTCCAAGTACCAGGAGTCACCGGCCAACCTACCCGGACACCGCCGCACG
>CALGOD010000982.1 GCA_937957845.1 uncultured Nocardiopsis sp. | reverse complement strand
GCCCGGCGCCCTCGGTGGTGCGCGCCCGCTCGGCGGCGACACCGGGGCACGTGATGTCGGTCACGTGAGCGCGAGATAGCATCCGGCCAGGGCCGGTCGGCGCGAACGGCTCGACGGCCACGAGCCCTGGGACCGCCCGGGGACTCCACGGCCCGAACCTTCGTTCCGTGCGCCGTGCCCCCGCGGCGCCCGTATTCGGCGCCCCGGCGCCTGTGAGGACCCATGACGAACCACGCCCAGTACCAGGACGGTGTCTACGCCGACGCGACCAACGGCCGGCTTCCCCACCTGCCCTACCACCACGAGGAGTTGCGTGCTCTGGCCGAGAAGGCCCTGGAGCCGGGGCCGTTCGGCTATGTGGAGGGCAGCGCGGGGCGTGAGCGGACCGCACGGGCCAACGAGGAGGCCTTCGCCCGCTACGCCCTGCGCCCCCGCACCCTGCGCCCGGGCTCGGAGGAGTCCGGTGCCCTGGGGGTCACCCTGTTCGGGGAGGAGTACTCCACTCCCCTGCTGACGGCTCCGATCGGGGTCCTGGAGCAGGTGCACGAGGAGGCGGAACTGGCGGTGGCCAGGGGCGCCAACGCGGTGGGGGTCCCGATGGTGCTGTCCACGGCCGCGTCCACCCCGATGGAGGAGGTCGCCGAGGCGGTCGACTCGTGGTGGTACCAGCTGTACTGGCCCAGCGATGACACTCTGGCCGAGTCGTTCGTGCGCAGGGCGACGGCGGCCGGGGCCAAGGCCATCGTGGTGACCTCCGACACCAAGCGGCTGGGGTGGCGCCCACGCGACCTGGCCTTGGGGCACCTGCCGTTCCTGCGCAGTCAGGGCACGGCGAACTACTTCAGCGACCCGGAGTTCCGCTCGCGGTTGAAGGCCGACCCCGAACCGGGCGGGGTTTTCACCGAGGCGGTGTTCCACTTCCTGGGCGCGTTCGCCAACAAGGCGTTGAGCACTGACAACATCGCCCGCATCCGCCGTTGGACGGACCTTCCGGTACTGGTCAAGGGCGTGGTGCGCGGAGACGAGGCGGCCGACCTGGTGGCCGCCGGCGTGGACGGCATCGTGGTCAGCAACCACGGCGGGCGACAGGTCGACAACGCCGTGGCGGCTCTGGACGCTCTGCCCGAGGTGGTGGACGCGGTCGGCGACCGGGCCACGGTGCTGTTCGACTCCGGGATCCGCTCGGGAGCGGACGTGGCCGTGGCCATGGCGCTGGGCGCCCGGGCCGTGCTGCTGGGACGCCCCTGGGTGTACGGGCTGGCCGTGGACGGCGCGGCGGGGGTGGAGCACGTGTTGCGTGCGACTCTGGCGGAGTTGCAGATCACCGCCGAACTGATGGGCAAGGACGTCGCCGACCTGGACGGGAGCGACGTCACCCGCCGCTGAGACGGTCGGGTGTGTCGTCTCCGGGCCGACGGACGCGACACACCCCGGCGTCCGTCGGCCCGGCTCGGTCACCGCCCGGGGCGTCCGGCCCGGTTCAGAGCACGGAGCCCAGAACGCGGACCAGTCGGTTCCTCTGGCCGTCGAGGCGGACCGCGGTGCTCAGCCGGTTGAGCACCCTGGAGCCGTGGACCACCCGGCGGGTGGGTCGGCGGCGACGACGGTCGTAGCGGGCCAGGGCCCTGTCGACGGTGGGCTCGGAACCAAGGGCCGCGGCGAGGACGGACGCGTCGATCAGCGATTCACAGGCGCCTCGCCCCAGGTTGGGCGCCATGGCGTGGGCGGCGTCGCCGATGAGCACCCTACGGCCCCGGACGTAACTCGCCAATGCGGGCAGGTCGTACAGTTCACGTCGGTCCACCCCGGTTCCGGGCAGGGCGTCCAGGACGAGGGCCACCATCGGGTGCCAGTCTCCGTACAGCTCGCGCAACAGGTCCACCTCGTCCTGTCCTTGGCGGTCGGCGAGGAGCTCCGTCCGCAGGCAGGCGAACCAGTTGGTGGTGTACGCGTCCAACGGGGTGACACCGAAGAGCCTGCCCCTTCCCCAGGTCTCGGTGGCCGTCTCCATCCGCCCCGACACCGCGCCCCGGTAGGCGACCGTGCCGAGCGGACGGGGGTCGGCCGCCTCGGGAAAGGCGGTGCGTCGGACGAGGCTGTGGATGCCGTCGGCGCCCACCACCACGTCGAAGCCCTCGGTGTCGTCGCCGCATCCGGTGACGGGTGTGTTCCAGCGGACGACGCCCTCGGGGAGCCCTTCGACGAGGACGGCGAGCAGGGACGAGCGGGAGATGAGACGGGCGTCCGTCCGTCGCGAGTCGACCATGGCCAGAGCGCGTCCGGAGGGGTCGGCGATCACGGCCCGACGGGGGCGCTCGGCCCGTTCACGGACCCGCTCTCCGAGTCCGAGCCGGTCGAGCGCGACCATGCTCCCGCGCCACAGCCCCAGGGCCCCGCCGATGTCGGGCGGTGAGCCCCGGCGTTCGCGGACCTCCACCTCCCACCCCTCACGCAGGAGCCCGTGGGCCACCGCGAGTCCGGCGATACCCGCTCCGACGACCAGTGCCTTCCCGCGCATGACCCACATCC
>CALGOD010000981.1 GCA_937957845.1 uncultured Nocardiopsis sp. | reverse complement strand
GTTCCAGGGGCCTCGTTCAGCGAGCTGGCACGGATGTCGGGGGTCACGGTCCAGAGTGTCCACGGCGCGGTGAAGACGCTGGCCGCCGCCGGCCTGGTGCGCGACCACACGGCGAGGTCCGGCTCCGCCTCGGCGATCGAGCTCACCCCCGAAGGCGCCCGTCTGCTCGACGCGGCCAAGGAGGCGGTGTCGGCGGTGGACACGGAGATGTTCGGGCCGAACGCCGACCCGGCCCGAAGGCGGGTCGGCGACGCCGTGCGGGCCGCGTTCGGCTCCGTGAACACCCTCTGAGCGGGACCGGGCTCCCCTCAGGGAGATCCGTGCTCGACCCACCCCCCCTTCAGGGAGCCTGAAGCTTGACGTATGCTTCAGGCAACCTGAAGGCTGGAGAGTGCCCCATGGAACACCTGCTGCTCTCGGTGCACGTGATCGGCGGCATCGTGTTCGTCGGCGGATCGGCCGTCGCGACGAGCCTCTTTCCCCGGTTCGCGCCGGTCGCCGTCACCGTTTCCGAAGGTCCCACGTCCGAGATCCCGCCCTCCGCACGCCGCTCCCCGGACGAGCGCAACCCCGCCGTGGCCGCACTACTGCACCGCATCACCCGCGTGTACGCCGTCGCCGCCGTCGTCGTCCCCCTGGCCGGCATCCTCCTGGCCCTCCTGCAGAGCAGGATGGGCGAGGCCTGGCTCACCGTGTCGATGCTGCTCACCGCCGCCGCGGGAATCCTCCTCGCCGCGCAGATCCATCCGCGCCAGCGCGACGCCCTCCGTCGCCCCGGAGACCGCCGCGCGCTGCGCACCCTGTCGATGCTGTCGGGGTTCTACAACCTGCTGTGGGCGATCGTCGTGGTGCTGATGGTCGTGCGCCCGGGTGAGGGCGGCTGACCCGCTCCCGCGCGAGTGCGGAGAGCTCCTTCCTCCCTCGAAAGGCGTCACCGCCCACCGAACGGGGTACCTCGCAGCTACCGAGGTACTCCGGCGGCGCCGAGGAGAGGCCATGAGGTGGAGGAAGTCCAGCTACAGCAGCAACCCACAGGGGTGCGTCCAGGTCCGCGTCCCACGCAAGGGCGCGGTGGAGATCGGTGACACCGGGAATCCCGAAGGCCCCACGATCACCGTCCCCCATGCCGAGTGGGAGTGCTTCCTGCACCAGTTCGTCAACGGCGAAACGGCACCCGGACGCCTTCCCGGCATGCCTCCCCCCGCCGACTGAGGGACTGCGGCGCCCGGGTCCGGTGGCCCCACAGAGCCGACGTGGCTCACCGCACCGCGCACCACCCGCTTGGTCACTGGCCCGGTGGGGCCACGGTGGCCGGGTGACCGAAGCCGTGGAGTCCTCTACCCGGAGAGGAAAAAGGACCCCGCCCCTCCCCAGGAAAGGGGCGGCGAACCGGCGTCGAAATGGGTCGAGGGCCGGTGACCGCTTGAGGACGGTTCTGCTGTTCGCCTGCGTGTGAGTCAAGCGAAGGTCAGAGTTTCACTCTCGACAGCGGGTACATAATGAGGGAACCTTGGGCGGCGCGGTTGGGGTACTGGAAGAGGCACCAGAAGCCGGACGGGCAGAAGGCCCTGGAGGAATTCGACGCCATGGGATGGAAGATCGAGGACCCCCTAAGAGCTCATCTCATTTGGGTTCTCGGTAGCCTGCTCCTGTGTCGATGGTGGAACGGCTGGTGCCGGACGAGCTGTGGGAACTGTTCCAGCGAGTGGTGCCCAAAGCACCCACCCGGCCCCAGGGCGGCGGGCGGCGCAGATACGGCGACCGCCAAGTCCTGGCCGCGATCATCTTCGTGGCCACCACCGGCTGCACCTGGGCCCAGCTTCCGCCGGTGTTCGGTCCTTCCGGTCCGACCGCGCACCGGCGTTTCACCGAGTGGACCCGGGCCCGGGTCTGGGCCAAGCTGCACCGTGTGGTGCTGGACGAACTCGGTGCCCGCGGCGAGGTGGACTGGTCGCGGTGCGCCATCGACTCGGTGAACATGCGGGCCCTCAAAGGGGGGACCTGACAGGTCCCAATCCTGTGGATCGGGGCAAGAAAGGGTCGAAGATCCATCTGATCACCGACCGGGCCGGTCTGCCCCTGTCCATAGCGATCTTGGGGGCCAACACCCACGACAGCCAGGCCCTGCAACCTCTGGTACGAGGGATTGCTCCGATCCGCTCCCGGCGTGGGCCCCGCCGGCGCAAACCGGGCAAGCTGCACGGCGACAAGGGATACGACTACGACCACCTGCGCCGCTGGCTCCGTGAGCGCGGGATCGTGCATCGCCTGGCTCGCAAGGGTGTGGAGTCCTCGAAACGGTTGGGCAGGCACCGGTGGCAGGTGGAGCGCACCATGGCCTGGCTGTCCGGATGCCGTCGCCTGCACCGCCGCTACGAGCGCAGAGCCGACCACTTCCTGGCCTTTGCCGGCATCGCCTGCACCCTGATCTGCTACCGCAGACTCACCAAATGAGACAAGCGCTTACTGAGTTTTTCGTTAGTTGTGTGGGGTTGAAGGATGGATCTCCAACCCGGTGTGGGCCAGGAA
>CALGOD010000980.1 GCA_937957845.1 uncultured Nocardiopsis sp. | reverse complement strand
CGTGCGATCAGATGACGGTTCCTCCCGAAGGTCCGGGCATGTCGGCCTCCTCGGTGTGGTCGCGGTGCCCCCTGGGGCGCGGGGTCTCGAAGGCCCGGGCGTCGTGTTCCACCGGGCGACACTCCGGGCGTCGGGTCTTCCCGTACGCGCTCGCGCCGCTCTGAACTGGGAATTCGTTGGCCGTCCGGGGTCGGGCGCAGGAGGATGACTGTTGACGGTGGGGAGGAGTGGAGTAGGGTGGGGCATCGTGGAGAGGGTGAATTCTCCGCTTTCGAGGCTGAGGGAGGTGGGAGTGTGTTCCTCGGCACCCACACGCCCCGCCTCGACCAGAAGGGACGGCTCTTCCTCCCCGCGAAGTACCGCGAGGAGCTGTCGGGGGGACTGGTGATCACCAAGGGGCAGGAACGCTGCCTCTACGTCTTCCCCGAGGAGGAGTTCCGGCGTATCACCGAAGCCCTCGCCACCACCCCGGTCACCGCCAAGGCCGTGCGCGACTACAGCAGGGTCCTCTTCGCGAGCGCCTCGGACGAGAGCTGCGACAAGCAGGGCAGGGTCACCATCCCGGCCAAGCTGCGCGACTACGCCGACCTGGAACGTGAGTGCGTCGTGATCGGCGCCAACACGCGTCTGGAGATCTGGGACGCAGGAGCGTGGGCGGACTACGAGGCCGAGCAGGAGCCCGTGTTCGCGCAACTGTCGGAGGAGGTGCTGCCCGGGGTGCTGTGATCCCGGCGGAACGACCGTCGGTGGGATCGGCACACAGTCCACACCCTCGCAAGCCGGAGTCCGGCAACGGCCTCCGGACGCGGTTCCGCGAACTGGCGCGACTTCCCCGGTGCCAGATCGCGAACGCGGGTCCGCCGGAAGGTGGACAATAGCGGCCGTGTCCGGAGGCCCGCCGGAACCCGTCGGGCCACGCAGGGACACCGCGGAGCGCACAGGAAAGGCGCTACCGCGGCGACTCGGGGAAGACGGTGACAGCGTGGAGGAACAGCAGCGCATGGGGGACATCCGGCGGCACGCACGGTCCGAGGACGACGGTGCCCGCGCGGACGGGGAGCAGGACATCGAGACGCGTGTGGCGGCGGCCCGTGCCGGACTCGATCCCCAGCACGTCCCCGTCATGCTCGACAGGATCGTGGAACTTCTCGCGCCGGTCCTCACCAGGCCCGGCGCCGTGCTCGTCGACGGCACCCTAGGGCTGGGCGGACACGCCGAGGCCCTTCTCAAGGCCTGTCCCGACATGCGGTTGGTGGGCGTGGACCGCGACACCACCGCCCTGGAACGCAGCGCCGGGCGCCTGGCGCCCTACGCCGACCGCACACATCTCGTACACGCGGTCTACTCCGACATCCCGCGCGCCCTGGACGAGGCGGGTGCGGCCGGAGCCGACGCCGTACTGCTCGACCTGGGGGTGTCCTCACCGCAGCTGGACGAGACCGACCGCGGTTTCGCCTACGCCCACGACGCGCCCCTGGACATGCGCATGGACCGCACCCAGTCCCTCACCGCGGCCGAGGTGGTCAACACCTATCCCGTCGCCGAACTCACCCGCGTCCTGCGTACCTACGGCGAGGAGCGCTTCGCCTCACGCGTGGCCCGGGCGATCGAGCGTCGACGCGCCCAAGCGCCCATCGACTCCACACGCGTGCTGGCCGAACTGGTGCGCGAGGCCATCCCCGCGGCCACCCGACGCACCGGCGGACACCCCGCCAAGCGCACCTTCCAGGGCCTGCGCATCGAGGTCAACGCGGAACTGTCCATCCTGGAGCGTGCGCTGCCGGCGGCCGTCGCGCGCCTGAACATGGGCGGACGTATCGCCGTGCTGTCCTACCACTCCTTGGAGGACAGGATCACCAAGAAGGCCTTCGCCGCCCTGGCCACGGACACCACCCCCGCCGACCTGCCCGTATCCCTCCCCGAACGACAGCCCGAACTCCGACTTCTCACCAGGGGGGCCGAGCTCCCCGTGGAGGAAGAGAACGAACGCAATCCACGCGCACAGTCGGCCCGTCTCCGAGCGGCCGAACGTGTGCGGCCGCCGCGGCAGTAGGGAGAGCAGATGAGCACGAGGACGCGAACGCGCCGCGCACCCGCCAGTGGGGGGAAGGGCACCACGAAGCCCGCGCCCCCCAGGCGCACGGCCACGACGCCGCCGGAGCCGGCGGCGCGCACGCGCGCCAGGGCGGGCGCGCGGACACGGGCGCCGCGCATCCCTTTCGTCCTGCTCATCCTGGGCCTGCTCGGCGGCGCGCTGGTCAGCCTGCTCGTGCTGCGCAGCGTCGTGGCCGAGGAGGCGTTCGCCATCTCCAACCTCCAGACCGAGAACAGGGAGCTCTCCTACACAGAGCAGCAACTGCGCAGCACCGTCGCCCACCTGGAGACGTCGGAGCGCATCGCCCGGGAGGCCGAGGAGATGGGCATGGAACAGGGAGAGGCCCCGCTCTTCCTGGACCCCGACAGCGGTGAGGTCCGTGGAGACGCCGGGAGCGGGGAGTGAGCACGCCCAGGGATCCACGACCCCGGGACCCACGTCGGCCCGGAGCGACCGGCCGTGCGGGCTCCCGACCCGGTAAAAGCCCCCGGCGAGGACCACGCCGTCCCGAGACCGGTGCGCGTCCGCGTTCCTCGGCACGCGCCCAGACCAGGGGTCCGCGTGAGGCGCGCGCCGATCGTACCGGCGGCGGCCCCCGACGTCGTCCGGCGTCACCGCCTCCGCTCCCACCGCTGCTGCGCCGCACCTTCCGACGAGGGGAACCGCGTGGGCGCATCAAGATCGGCGGGATCCTGATCCTGGTCGTCCTGCTGCTCTTCGCCGGACGCCTGGTCCAGATCCAGGGGCTGGAAGCCGACCACTACGCCGAGGCGGCCTCCAACACGCGTCTGCAGACCATCGACATCCCCACCCTGCGAGGCCGGATCACCGACGCCAACGGCACACCGTTCGCGCTGTCGCTGGAGGTGCGCACCGTCTTCGTCGATCCGGAGGAGGTGGAGGAGGACGAACGCGCCCGGCTCGTCGACGAGCTCGCCGACCGCTTCGACCTGGAGGAGGACGAGGTCGCGACCAAGGTGGACGCCCGCCCCAGCCGTTACCAGGTGATCGCCCACGACGTCCTGCCCGAAGAGTGGGAGGAGCTGAAGGGTCTGGGCTTTTCGGGTCTGGGTTCGGAGGTCGACTACCAGCGGGTCTATCCCGAGGAGACCGGAGCCGCCGACCTGATCGGTTTCGTCGGTGACGAGGGGCACGGCCTGGAGGGCCTGGCGGGCTATCTCGACGGGACCCTGGCCGGTGAGGCGGGCAAGCGCCGTGTCGAGGTGGGCCTGGGCGGCACCCAGATCCCCATGGCCGGTGGTCTGGCCCAGGAACCCGTGCCCGGACAGGACGTGCGGCTGACACTGGACCGGGACATCCAGTGGTACGCGGCCCAGACCCTCGCCGACCGGGCCGAGGAACTGGACGCCGAGGCGGGCAGCGTCATCGTGGAACGTGTCGGCACCGGTGAGATCCTCGCCATGGCCGACTATCCCACCTACTCCCAGAGCGACATCTCCGGCAGCGGACCGGAGGAATGGGCCAACGGTGCCGTGAGCGAGATCTTCGAACCCGGCAGTACCAACAAGGTCATCACCCTGGGCGCGGCCCTGGAAGAGGGACTGAACACGCCGGAGACGGTGTACACGGTGCCCTACAGCATCGAGTACTACGACAGGACCTTCCGCAACTCCACCGACAACGGGACCCAACGCCTCACGGTCAACGGCATCATGGCCCAGTCCAGCAACGTCGGCACGATCAAGATCGCCGACGAGGTGAAGGCGGACGTCCTGCACTCCTACATGAAGGACTTCGGACTCGGCCAGCCGACGGGACTGGACCTGCCGGGCGAGGAGGCGGGGGTGCTCACCGACCCGGAGAGCTGGTGGGGCACCCAACTGCCGTCGGTCTCCATCGGACACGGTCTGTCGGTGAACGCCGCGCAGATGGCGTCGGTGTACTCCACCATCGCCAACGGCGGGGTGCGGGTGGACCCCCGGGTGGTCGCCGGGACCGTGGACCCCGACGGGGAGTTCACCCCCGTGGAGGAACCCGAACGGCGGCGTGTGATCAGTGAGGAGACCGCCGAACGGCTCGCCCTGATGCTGGAGGCCGTCACCAGTGACGAGGGCACCGCGCCCCAGGCGCGTATCGATGGGTACCGGGTCGCGGGGAAGACGGGCACGGCCAACCGGCTCGACCCGGAGACCGGAAGCTACGAGGGTGGTGGTTACACCGCCACCTTCGCCGGCTTCGCGCCCGCCGACGATCCGCAGGTGGTGGTACAGGTGGTGTTGCACGACCCGCAGGGGATCTACTACGGCGGTGAGGCCGCCGGACCGGTGTTCAACGACATCATGTCCTTCGCCCTGAAGACGCTGAGGGTCCCGCCGACGGAGACCGACCCGCCCGCCATCCGGTTGTTCGAGGACGAGCCGGCCGGCCAGGGCAGGGCGTAGGGACGCGCCGGTGTGTCCTCCCCGCAGAGGATCTTGCTCCCGGTGCCACTGTCGACGCTCGACGGTGACATCAGGAGCGAGATCGGCGCCGACCCGACCTCGCCACCCCCGCGGACAGGGGTTCTAGGCGGGGTCGGAAAGGTGCAGGTGGGTGCGCACGGCCCTGATGTGCTCGGGGCCGGTGCGGCAGCATCCGCCCACGAGCACCGCTCCGG
>CALGOD010000979.1 GCA_937957845.1 uncultured Nocardiopsis sp. | reverse complement strand
TCGCTGTTGAACCACTTAACGGTACCGGTTGTCATGATGAACTACCTCACATCGTCTTCGGGAATTCCACACCGTGCGGGATTCCAACGCCACCGTGATGATGTCCCGAGTGGAGATAACCATGTGAGGAGAACCGGCTACCGAGCCGATTTCCGCAAAAGTCAAGCGGGAACCACTACTGCAACTTCCGTAACGGTAGCACAGGGTTTCCGTGCCGGGAGGACAATGTGTCTTTTCTCGCGTGTCCTCGCTCCGGTGGTTCCGGTCTCCCGTAGCGGCTCCCCTGCCGCCTCAACGACCCTGCCGGTGGCGTCTTCCCAGGTCGGAGTCGGGGTCCGAGCGGTGCGTAGGCCGCAAGGGGCGCGCTTCACGAGGAACCCGAGCGTGCGGGATCCGTGGCGTCATCGGACGAGAATCAGAGGCCCTTCGCGGTTTCGCGTCGAGAAAACGAGCCCGCGATGGAGTGCGGAAGCCGTGCTCAGGCCTACGAAAGAGAGCGCCGGTTCATTCCCGATGGCGAAGGCGAATTCTTCGGTCCCCTTGGATCTTCCCGACGTCCCGTGGTGGGAGACGTTCACGTCGACCACCGGCTCACGAGCCGGCTCCGCTCCTTCGGCCCGCCGCAGGAGCCTCCGGTCGCCCCTCCCCACGAGGAGGGATGACCGGACCACCCCCGACAGCGGGCCGAAGGGATGCGACGCGGCCGTCTACCGCGCTCGCTGCGCTCCGACGTGGAAGCGGGTGCTCGGCGACCGGGCCTCCCGCTCACGGGCGGTGTGGGTACGAGCGTGGGCGACGGCGGCCTCGAGATCGGAGAACAGGTGCTTGTGGTGCCGTAGCGCGCCCAGGGTGCCCACCCGGCGCAACAGGAGAGCGTGGTCGTCCCGCACCCCCTTGATCAGGACGGTGACGCCACGGGCCTCCAGCCGCTGGACCACCTCGGCGAGCATCTGTGCCCCCGTGGCATCGAGCAGCTGCACCCGGGACAGCCGCAGGATGACCACCGAGACGCTCTCACGGCCGGTGATGTCCTCCAGGATGCGGTCGGCGGGTGCGAAGAACAGCGGCCCGTCCAGGCGCAGCAGGGCGATGCGGTGGTCGTCCGGCTGGGAGTCTCCGGGAAGTTCCTCGCGCTGTACCGTGCTCGCCCGGGACAGTCCTCGCAGCGCGAAGACACCGGCCACGACCAGCCCGATCATCACCGCGACGATGAGGTCCACCGAGACCGTCACGATGGCGGTGACCACGAAGGCGGCGGCGTCGGAGCGCGTGGAGCGCAGGATGGACCAGGCCGTGCGCAGGTTGACCATCCGCAGTGCGGTGACCATGAGCACTCCGGAGAGGGCCGCCAACGGGATGTGCCCGACCGGTCCGGCGACCGCGACCACGATCAGGAGCAGCACTCCGGCGTGGCTGGCGGAGGCCAACCTGGTCTTGGCCCCCGAGCGGACCGCCACGGCCGTCCGTGCGATCGCACCCGTGGCCGGCATACCGCCGAACAGTCCGGCGGCCACGGAGGCCAGCCCCTGCCCCACCAGTTCACGGTCGGGATCGTAGGGGCCGGTGTCGGCCATGGAGGCCGCCACCCGTGCCGAGAGCAGCGACTCGATCCCGGCCAGGGCCGC
This sequence comes from uncultured Nocardiopsis sp., assembly GCA_937957845.1. Classification (GTDB taxonomy): domain Bacteria; phylum Actinomycetota; class Actinomycetes; order Streptosporangiales; family Streptosporangiaceae; genus Nocardiopsis. The sequence continues at coordinate 3,091 of CALGOD010000979.1, read as the reverse complement.
GACGGTCACCGCCGGAAGCAGCAGGGTCATCACGGTGGCCTGGTCCAGGACCGGAAGGCTCGGCGCCGGCAGTGTGCTGGGCAGTTCCCCGATCACCGACAGCGGTGTGGACATGAACAGCGCCAGCACGGTGACGATGGTGATGCCGATGAGCGACCCGGGTACGGCGTGGTGGAGTCGTGGGAGGAACACCATGCACGCGGCGACGATGGCGACCGCGCCCAGGCCCCAGAGCAGGTACACCGGGTCGGCCGAGGCCACGGAGCCCACCGCCTGCACCACGACGTTGGTGTGACTGGCACCGTGTTCGTCGGGGCTGGTCAGGGCGGGTACCTGTTGCAGGAAGATGATCACGCCGATGCCGAGGGTGAAGCCCTCGATGACGGGCCAGGGGATGAAGGAGACCGAGCGGCCGAGCCGGAGCACTCCGGCGATGAGCACCAGGATTCCGGCGAGGATCGACACCAGGGCGACCGCGGCGATTCCGTGGGTGGCCACGATCGGCGCCAGCACCACCACCATGGCGCCGGTGGGACCGGACACCTGGACGTTGGAACCGCCGAACACCGCGGCGACCACACCGGCGACGATGGCGGTGATCAGCCCGGCCTCGGCACCGGCACCCGAGGAGATGCCGAAGCCCAAAGCCAAGGGAAGAGCGACGATGCCCACCGTCAACCCGGCCAGGAGGTCGGAGCGCCAGGTGTGCCGCAGACCTCGGTAGTCCCGGCGCTGAGGTAGGAGTCGAAGGAGGTGTGAGGAGGGGTTCTTCATCATTCAGTGAGCTCCGGCAGGTCGGTCACCTGGGTGAGGCGTTCCCCGTCGCTCGTCACCATCTGCACGAGCAACCTTCGGGCTGCCACCAGGAAATCGGCGACCTCCGGCCAGGCGAGTCGGTAGTGGACATAACTTCCGCGCCGCTCGGACACCACCAGCCGGTGCCGTCGTAGCACCGCGAGATGCTGCGACAGGTGGGAGGCCTCCAGGCCCGTGTCCTCCAGCAGCTCCGCCACGGTGTGCTCGCGCCCGTCGGAGAGCACCTCCAGTACCCGCACCCGGAACGGGTGCGACAATCCTTTGAAAAGTCCGGCCTTCATCTCGTAGAGCGGCCGATGACCCTGATTAAATGACATGATGAAGTCATCATATCAGCGGCCGTGCGGAGAGTCATGGAATTGTGACGCATCTCAAGGACCGAGATCTCATGAGGCCGATCGAGGCGAGAAGGCCTGGGACGCGAGGTGCCAGGATGCTACGTCGAGTACGTCCCGGTCCTCGTCCCGGTCCGGTCCGCGTGAGAGCCGGCGAAGGAGGACGGAGCGACCTCGCGGTGCACCCGTAGGGCGCGCAACGCGCTGAGTATGGCTACCAGGTCGACGGCCTCCTGCAGCAGCGCACCGACGACGGCGGGCAGATGGCCGAACGCCGCCACCAGCATCAGACCGACCGAGATGACGATGCCCGCCCAGATGGACTGCAGGGCGATACGTACGGTGCGCCTGCCCACATGCACCACGTCCGCGACCCGGCCGATGTCGTCGGAGGTGATCACCGCCGAGGCCGACTCGCTCGCGGCGGTCGCTCCGCGCCCGGCCATCGCGATCCCCACATCGGCCGCCGCCAGCACCGGGGCGTCGTTGATGCCGTCCCCGACCATCAGCACCGGCTTCGGCTCCATGCCCCCGACGATCTCCACCTTGGTCTGAGGTGTGGTCTCCGCGTGCACCTGTGGGATGCCGGCCTCACGCGCGACCGACTCCGCCGTCGAGACCACGTCGCCGGTGACCATCGCCATGGTTTCCACGCCCTGGCTCCTGAGCCGGTCCACCGTGGCGGCGGCGTTGTGACGCAAGGGGTCGGACAACACGATCACCCCGGCCAGGCGGTCGTCCGCCGAGACGTACACCGCGGTCTCTCCCGCGCGCAGCTCGGCCCGTTCCAGACCACCGATGGCCTGCTGGATGAACGCCGGTTTGCCCACACGAACCTCGGTGCCCTCTTCCAGGACGGCCCGCACCCCGTTGGTGGCGACCTCCTCGGCCGACTCCACGCCGGGAAGCTCCAGCCCCAGCCGCCGAGCCTGAGCGATGATCGGACCGGCGAAGACGTGCACGGAGTACCCTTCGGCGGCGGCCGCCAACCGCAGCGTCTCCTCGGACGACAGGGCACCGGAGCGGATGTCCACCACCCTGGGCTCACCACGGGTGAGGGTGCCGGTCTTGTCGAAGGCGGCCGAGCGCACCCGGGCCAGGGATTCCAGGGAGCCCCCCTCCTTGACGATCACGTTCAGCCGCGCCGCCGAACTCATACCGCCCATGAACGCCACCGGCGCCGCGATCAGCAACGGGCACGGGGTGGCGACGACGAGGACCTCCGCGAAGCGGGTCGGGTCCCCGCTGAAATACCAGGCCAGTCCGGCGATCGTCAGCGACACGATGGTGAAGGGCACCGCGTAGCGATCCGCCAGCCGGACCATGGGAGCCCGTGACTCCACCGCCTCCCGTACCAGTCGCACGATCGAGGCGTAGTGGGAGTCCTCCGCGGTCGCCGCGGCGCGAAGAGTGAAGGTCTCGGTGCTGTTCACCGTTCCGGACAACACCGACTCCCCCTGGGAGTAGGTGACCGGCATCGGTTCACCGGTCACGGAGGACTCATCGATCACCGCCCGCTCGGACACCAGGACGCCGTCCACCGGGATCACCTCCCCCGAACGCACCACCAGCAGGTCGTCGGCCGCGATGTCGCCGACCGCCACACGTTCCACGTCAGAGGTGACGGGGTCGATCCGTTGGGCGAACGCGGGGGCGCGGTCGAGCAGGGTGTCCAGTTCACGACCGGCGCGATGGGCCGCCCAGTCTTCGAGAGCCTCTCCGCCGGTGAGCATCAGCACGATGATGAGCCCGGCGATGTACTCGCCGACCAGCACAGTGGCGATCATGGCGACGACGGCGAGGACGTCCAGGCCCCAGTGCCCGGCCATGAGGTCCTTGACCATGTCCCACGCGGTCACGACGATGACGAAGCCGATGGCGACGATCGCCAGAACACTCACCGCGGTGGTCTGACCCAGCGCCGTGAGGACCAGGGCGGC
>CALGOD010000978.1 GCA_937957845.1 uncultured Nocardiopsis sp. | reverse complement strand
CCCGCGGGACCCCGCACGTGCGGCTACCATGAGCGCATGTCGATCACTGTGCTGCTGTCCACCATCGTCTTCGTCGCCTTGTTCGGGCTGTGCGTCGCCATCCTCGTCGGAGGAGCCCTCTATGTCAGGCGCATCCGACGCGACGGCCCCGAGGCCGTCCTGGCCGGTGCCCGCAGGCACCGGGAACTGCGCGACTAGCCGACTTCACAGGAGTTCCGCCTCGCTTCGCCCCCGTGCGGGGCACCTGAGAGCGGGGAGCCTTCGGTGCGGGGTCTCCGGGTGACCGGGCCACTCCGGAGGACCTGCGGTCACGCGGCCCCGAGCCGTGACCTACCCTTCGTGTTCCCTGTCGGACGTCGGGACCGGACACAGCGTCGGGACCGGCGCGGGTGGCGCCTCCGCCACGTCCTCGAAGGGTGCGCTAGACGCCGTTGAACTCGTCGGGGTCGGGGCCGAACCGGCTGTCGGTGTTGAGCCCGCTTATCCGGTCCATGTCCCTCCTGGAGAGCTCGAAGTCGAAGATCTCGAAGTTGGACCGGATCCGTTCGGGGGTCACCGACTTGGGGATCGCCACGTTGCCGAGTTGCATGTGCCAACGCAGTATCACCTGCGCCGTTGTGCGCCCGTGCTCCTTGGCGACCTCGACGATCGTGGGATGGTTCAGGAGCTTGCCGTGGCCCAGGGGTCCCCACGCCTCGGTGATGATCCCGTATTCGGCGTTGAAGGCCCGGATGGCCTCCTGGGTGAGGAGCGGGTGCAGCTCGACCTGGTTGACCATGGGCGTGATGCCTCCCTCCTCCCGGACACGCTCCAAATGGTGGCGTTTGAAGTTGGACACGCCGATGGCACGGACCCGGCCCTCGGCGTACAGGCGTTCCAGCGCCTTCCAGGTGGGCACGTACTGATCGCGTCCGGGCAGCGGCCAGTGGACGAGGTACAGGTCGATCACCTCCAGGCCCAGACGCCTCAGACTGGCGTCGAAGGCACGCAGAGTGGCGTCGTATCCCTGATCGGTGTTGGCCAGTTTGGTGGTGACGAACACCTCGCCGCGTTCCAGCCCCGAGCGGCGCAGTGCCTCGCCGACCCCCTCCTCGCTACCGTCGGAGGCGGCGGTGTCGATGCTCCGATAGCCCGCGTCGAGCGCGGTGGACACGACCGGCACGACCTGGTCGGGGGGTACCCGCCACACACCGAAGCCCAGTTGCGGCATACGCAACCCGTTACTCAGTGTGAGCTCCGGAACGGTCATCTGCTGCATCTTCCTCATCCCCCGTCAGCGCTGAACGGTCCTGCCTGGTCTTTCACAGCGTGCGGTTTTCCCCCTACCGCAGTCGCATACTGCCATGTCGGAGCGCGCCGTGGTCCCGGATGCGCCACGACGGTGCTGGCTTTTTACCGTTCGCGGCCGGGACCGCCCGTGTCCCGGCCCCACCACCCGGACGCGGTCCCCTTCCCGGCACTCCTACCCGTCTCGGCCGGTCCTCCCACGGCCGGGGGCGTGGCGGCTGTCGATAGGCTTCCTCGACCGGGCTGGAGGTGGGGATTGAAAGGACACGGACGGCGTGCCCGGGTCATCGCCGAACTGATGCGGGACCGGGCCGGACTGGTGGCGCGCATCGTCGCGGAGGTACATGCCGAGGTTCCCGCCTACCGGGCTCTGCACGGCTCCCAGCTGGCCGAGGTGCGGGCGATCACCGGATGGCTGGTGAGCCGTTCCCTGGAGCTGTGGGCGGCCGGGGCCACGCGCCTGCCTCCGAAGGACGTGGAACGGCTCCGGGACATCGGACGCTCCCGGGCGGCCGACGGACGCTCCATCGGCGCCGTGGTACGGGCGCACCGCGTGGGGTCCGTGGCCGCCGTGCGCCTGGTGTCGGAGCTCGCGGCCGACCGGCTCGACGCCACCGACGTGTTCGCTCTGGGCGAACTGTGGTTGACCTCGATCGACCAGATCTCCGAGAGCCTGTCCGCGGGCCACGCCGAGGGCGCCCACAGGTTGGACACCGACCTGGAACGGGCCCGCCGGGCGTTCCTGGACGACCTCCTCATCGGACGTCAGGCGTCGCGCGGCGCGATCAGGGACCGGGCTCGGACCTTGCACATCACACCACCCGACCCGGCGGTGCTGGTGGTGGCCCAGAACGGTGACGGCCCCCCGGAGCCCGCCGCCACGGTGTCGGACGGAAGGCACCTGCTGGATCTCGTGGGCGCGGTGGGCGCCGACCCGCTGTCGACCACACGTTCGGGAAGGGTGGTCCTGTTGGTGTCCCCCGAGGACGCGGAGCGGGCGTCCTCCGTGCTCAGCGGTGATCCGTGGCGCGGGTGCGTGTTGGCGCCGCGTGCGCTGACCGACATGTCCGCCGCCTACCGTCTGGCCGACGACGCGTTGGAGACGGCGCCGCCCCACGCTTTCGGTCGCCAAGGCCCTTTGGGGGACGCCGACGCGTGCGTTCTGGCCCTGCTCAACGGGGGTCCGATCACTCCGGCCGTGGTCCGCCGCACCGTACTGCCTCGTCATCGTTCAAATATTGGAGCGCTTCCTCCAAAGACATTTTTCTCGTCTT
>CALGOD010000977.1 GCA_937957845.1 uncultured Nocardiopsis sp. | reverse complement strand
ATTTATTATTAGAAGATACAGATATCGATCCGAAATGGTTTAGCGCGAGAGGATAGCGACCTGGCCTCCCGCAACGACGTGCGTACCTCGCTGATCGGTCAGGGGTACTACGGCACCTTCACCCCGCCCGTCATCCTGCGCAACATCATGGAGAATCCCGCCTGGTACACGGCCTACACGCCTTACCAGCCCGAGATCTCCCAGGGACGTCTGGAGGCCCTGCTCAACTTCCAGACCATGCTCTCGGACCTGACGGGACTGCCCGTCGCCGGCGCCTCGCTGCTGGACGAGGCCACGGCCGCGGCCGAGGCCATGACGCTGGCCCGCCGTGCCTCCCGGAGCAAGGCCGACGTCTTCGTCGTGGACTCCGACATTTTCCCGCAGACCCTGCAGGTGCTGCGCACCCGCGCCGAGCCCCTGGGCATCGACATCGTCGTCGCCGACCTGGCCCAGGGACTGCCCGAGGGGGAGACCTTCGGTGTGCTGGTGCAGTACCCCGCGTCCAGCGGGGTGGTCCGCGACCACTCCTCCCTCATCGCCCAGGCACACGAGCGCGGTGCCCTGGCGGTGGTGGCCGCCGACCTGCTCGCCCTGACACTGTTGCGCAGCCCGGGCGAGTTGGGCGCCGACATCGCGGTGGGCACCACCCAGCGCTTCGGTGTCTCGCTCGGCTTCGGCGGTCCGCACGCCGGATACATGTCCGTCGCTGAGAAGCTGCGTCGCCAGTTGCCCGGACGTCTGGTCGGTGTCTCGGTGGACGACGTGGGCAAGCCCGCCTACCGTCTGGCCCTACAGACCCGTGAGCAGCACATCCGCCGTGAGAAGGCCACCAGCAACATCTGCACCGCCCAGGTGCTTCTCGCCGTCATGGCCGGGATGTACGCCGTCTACCACGGACCCGACGGTCTGCGCGCCATCGCCCGCCAGGTGCACACCCGTACCGTGGCTTTGGCGGACGCGCTCTCCGAGCGCGGCTTCCAGCTCCTGCACTCCTCCTACTTCGACACCCTGCGCGTACGCGTGCCCAACGCGGCCCAGGTGGTGGAGGACGCTCTGCGGGCAGGCTACAACCTGTTGACCGTCGACCAGGGCACGGTCGGCGTGAGCGTGGACGAGACCACCACCCTGGAGGACCTGGAGAAGGTTCTGACCGCCTTCGGCGAGGCGGGACGCGGTCCCTCCCGGGTGAGCCTGGAGGTGGACGAGCAGGCCGACCGCCTGCCTCGTGAGCTGGCCAGGGAGAGCGCCTACCTCACCCACCCGGTCTTCAACACCCACCGGAGCGAGACCTCGCTCCTGCGCTACATGCGTCGCCTGGCCGACCGTGACCTGGCGCTGGACCGCACGATGATCCCGTTGGGCTCGTGCACCATGAAGCTCAACGCCACCGCCGAGATGGAGCCGATCACCTGGCCGGAGTTCGCGGACCTGCATCCGTTCGCCCCGCTGGACCAGGCCGCCGGCAGCGTGGCCCTGATCCGCGACCTGGAGGCCTGGCTGGCCGAGGTGACCGGATACGACGCGGTGTCCCTGCAGCCCAACGCCGGTTCGCAGGGCGAACTCGCCGGTCTGTTGGCCATCCGCGGCTACCACCGCTCGCGGGGGGAGGCCCACCGTGACATCTGTCTGATCCCCAGCTCCGCGCACGGGACCAACGCCGCCAGCGCGGTCATGGCCGGTATGCGCGTGGCGGTCGTGGCCTGTGACGACGACGGCAACGTGGACATCGAGGACCTGCGCGCCAAGACCGCCGAACACGCCGACGACCTGGCGGCCATCATGGTCACCTATCCGTCCACGCACGGGGTCTACGAGAGCACCATCACCGAGGTGTGCCGCCTGGTCCACGAGGCGGGCGGTCAGGTGTACGTGGACGGAGCCAACCTGAACGCGCTGCTGGGCTGGGCCAAGCCGGGCGAGTTCGGGGCCGACGTCAGTCACCTGAACCTGCACAAGACCTTCTGCATCCCGCACGGCGGTGGTGGTCCGGGCGTGGGACCTGTCGGGGTCCGCTCCCATCTGGCCGCCTTCCTGCCCAACCACCCGAGCCAGCCCGAGGCGGGCCCGCACACGGGTGTGGGCCCGGTGTCGGCCTCCCCGTTCGGCTCGGCGGGCATCCTGCCCATCTCCTGGGCGTACATGCGGATGATGGGGGAGGAGGGGCTGCGCTCGGCCACCGAGATCGCGGTGCTGTCGGCCAACTACGTGGCCAAGCGACTGGAGCCGTACTACCCGGTGCTCTACACCGGCGAGGGCGGCCTGGTCGCGCACGAGTGCATCCTCGACGTCCGCTCGCTGCAGAAGGCCAGCGGCATCAGCAACGAGGACATCGCCAAGCGGCTCATGGACTACGGATTCCACGCGCCGACGATGTCGTTCCCGGTCAACGGCACCCTGATGGTCGAACCGACCGAGAGTGAGAACCTCGCCGAACTGGACCGTTTCGTGGACGCGATGATCGCCATCCGCGGCGAGATCGACAAGGTGGCCAAGGGCGAGTGGGACGCCGAGGACAACCCGCTGCGCAACGCCCCGCACACCGCCGAGGAGGTCACCGCCGA
>CALGOD010000976.1 GCA_937957845.1 uncultured Nocardiopsis sp. | reverse complement strand
AGGGGCTCCTCCTAGGCCTGCTCTGCCGCCTCGAACAGTGCCAGGTGCTGGGGGTTGGCCTGACCGAGCTCGCTCGGGAGCAGACGAAGGGTGCGGGTACGCACTTCCAGGTCGTCGATGTAGGCACCGCGGACCTCGGTGCCCTCCGCCCCTGTCCCGTGGAGCGGGTCGATGTCCAGGCGTTCGGCCCCGTACCACCGGTCTTCGGGCAGCTCACCGGGCAGAGGGTCCCCGAGGCGCACGGCACGCTCCAGTGCGTCCGTTCCCGACAGGGAGCCCACACGGACTCCGAGTCCGGTGACCGCCAGCCTGCCGTTCCTCCCTCGGGAGCGGGCGCCGTCCTCTGTTCCCCGTTCGGGCCGGGCGCCCTGGTCGGGATCCTCGGACCGTGCCGCTTCGGGGCCGGCCAGGACCATGTGGGCGTTGGTACCGCCGAAGCCGAAGGCCGACACGGCACCGCGGCGCACACCCTCGCGTTCGGGCCACGGAAGCTCCTCGCGCACGATCCGGTCCGCCACGTGCTCGGCGCCCTCGGGGCGCAGGAGTTCGCCCACACCGGGTGTCGGGGGGATGCGTCCGTGTCGCAGGGCCAGCACCGTCTTCAGGACACTGGTGAATCCGGCGACCGTCAGCAGGTGTCCGACGTTGCCCTTGACCGAGCCGAGCAGAGGGGGCTCGGTCCCCCTCTCCCCGAAGAACTCGGCGAGTCCACGCAGTTCGGTGGTGTCGCCGACGGGGGTTCCGGTGGCATGACACTCGATGTAGTCCACGTCCGCCGGGTCCACTCTGGAGTAGGCCCGACGGTAGGTCTCGACCTGACCGCGCATGTTGGGGCTGAGGAGGTGTTTTCCCGCCCCGTCGTTGGTCAGCCCGATCGACTCCAGGACGGCGTGCACGGTGTCGCCGTCGCGGATCGCGTCACTCAGCCGCTTGAGGACGAGGACACCGGCGCCCTGGCCCGTGGTGATGCCCGAGGAGGAGCCGTCGAAGGGTTGGCTCACACCGTTGGCGGGATAGGCGCGCAGGTCCGAGAAGGACAAGTGGATCAACAGGGGGTCGGGGCCGCACACCGCGCCCGCGATCATGGTGTCGGCCCGGCCCGTCAGCAGGTAGTCGCGGGCCAGGGACATCCCGTAGAGCGCCGATGAGCAGGCCGCGTCCAAGGCGACCCTCGGGCCGCCCAGGCCCAACGCGTCGGCCGTGACCGTGACGGGCTGCCCGAAGGGCCACAGGTTCTCGGGCGCGGGCTCGGCTCCGGGATCGTGGCCGTCCCTCAGCAGTCCCGCCGCCCGCAATCCTTCGGAGACCTCCTGTCGCACCCGGGGCACGCACAGTCGGACCGAGGCCTCGGTCGGGAAGGAGTAGTTGCCCAGCACGAGGCCGGTGCGCTCCCGGGCTTCGTCCCCCACGACCTCGGCCAGTGCCTGGCGCACGGTGTGCAGCGACCAGTGGACCGTACGGTCCAGACCGCGCAGCTCCTCCTCCGGCACCCTCAGTCCGGACAGGTCCACGTCGGGTTCCTCCACGAACCCTCCGAGCACCCTGGTCACACGATGTTCGGGATCGCCCCAGCCGCCGGGGACCTCCGGTCCGGTCCCGAAGACCTCCCTGCCGCCCTCCGTGCGGTGGTCCTCACCCGCGATCAGACCCGCCCAGAACTCGTCGGGGGTGTGCGCGCCGGGCAGCAGGCAGGCTATCCCCACGATGGCCACGGATTCGTCTGTGTCGTACGTTCCGGTCATGTCTCTCCCACTCGTCGGTTGGTCTCCGCGGCCGGGCGGCGGGGCGTCCTCCGAAGGTCCGTTCACGGCCCCGGCCTCGCCCGTCCTCGAACGGCACCTGTGAAAGCCGGTGGGCGCCCGCCCGGCCCCGGAAGTCCGGGCGGGCGCCCACCGGGTGTCCCTAGTCGGTGACGAACTTCGCGCCGAGCCCGGGACTCGGGACCGCTTGGACCTCACGAAGGCGTTGGAGGCCGCGCCCCCCCGGAGACCAAGCGAGGACGTTGCACTTCAGCCCGCTCGTGGTCGTGGACACCTCGTCCACGACCACGAGGAAGGGTTCGTCGTCGGGCAGGTCGGTCACGAGACGGACCTCGCCGACCGCGGTCGGGAGCACCGCCTCGTCCCGGTGGACGCGTGCCCAGACCAGCACTGCTTGGAGGAGGAGGTCCGACAGGACGGGGCTGTATCCGGGAGCGCGCCAGGCACCGTCGCCGAGCTCCGTGTCCGGCAGTCGGCAGGCGAGGACCAGGCGTTCACCGGGATCCAGGAGCCGCGTGAGACCGCGCAACGAGGGCCCGTGGAACAGCGTTCCGTCCTCGTAGCAGCTGACCGGTTCCCCTCCTTCCGGAGAGGGAAGCCCCGTCAACCGGGCCGGCGGCGGCGACCCCTCCGCCAGGACCGTGGCCCCGTACCGGGGACGGCCTTCGCCGTCGGAGATGCCCACCCTGACGGCGCTTCGGCCCTCCTCCGGTCGCAGGAGCATCCGCAGGAGGGAAGGCGACCCCTCGTCGAAGCGCACACCCTTGTGCACCGAGAAGTCCCGTACTCCGTTCCACTCCGCGGGGAGGGTGCGGTGTACGGCGTTGAGGGCCGCACCGATCGCCGCCGTGGCGGGCAGGACGGGGGAACCGCCGATGGAATGATCGGTCAGGACAGGGGAGGAGGACAGCGGTGCCAGCTCCCTTTCCAGGACCACTTCCGACTTCCGCGGTCGGGTCGACTCCGGGGCGGAGAGAGGAGTGGTGGGGCCCACGACGCACACGGGTGCGTCCTCGTCTCGGGTGAACTGCTCCACGAAGTAGCGCACGCCTTCCGCCAGGGGGATGAGCGTGACACCGCGCTCCGCGAACATCTGCTCCAGCGCGGGCGTGACCATCCCTCCGGCCCAGGCCCCCCAGTTGATGGAGGTCACCCGGGTGGCTCCTCCGTGCAGGGAGCACGCCAGGCGGTTGAGCGCCTCGTTGGCCATCGCGTAGTCGGACTGCCCACGGTTACCGAAGAAGCCCGCGACCGACGAGAACAGCAGGACCCTGCTCAGTCGTTTGGTCGGCACCGCCTCCAGAACGTTGGTCAGGCCGGTCAGCTTGGTGGCGAGTACCCTTTCGACGTCTTGGGGCCGTTTGTCCACGATGAGACCGTCGGCGAGCACGCCGGCGCCGTGGACCAGGCCCGTGATCTCCTCGGCGTGGGGGGCCAGCGCCTCCTCCACCGCCTCGGCGTCGTTGATGTCCACCGCGATGTACTCGGCCCGGGCACCTGTGGCGCGAACGCGGTCGAGGGTGTCGCGGATCTCCCTCTGCGCGGCCAGGGTGTCGGCGATCCGCCCGACCTCCTTGGGGAGGGGTCGCAGCCCCTCCTTCCGGAGTTCCTGAACGGTCCGGGCCCGCAGTTCCTCCTCCGGTACGCCCTCGGCCCAGGACGGCTCGTCCTCCAAAGGCGTCCGTCCGAGCAGCAACATCCCGCAGCCGTACCGCTCGGCGACGCCGACGGCGCAGGCCGCCGTGACCCCCCGGGCCCCGCCCGTGACGATCAGAAGATCGTCCTTCGAGGGAGCGGGGACCTCCACTGGGGACGGAAGGCCGTGTCCCACACGCTCGGTGAGACCCACGGTCACGCGTTCGCCGTGTCCGTCGTGGCCCACCTGGGTCAGGCTGTGTTCCGTGTCGTGGAGCTCTCCCAGCAACAGACCCACGGCCCGGTCCACGGTGATCTCCGGGGCGAGGTCGACCGCCCTCGCGAACAGGTCGGGCGCCTCCACCGCCAGGGTCTTGACCAGTCCGGTCACACCCCCCAGAGGGGCGCGTTCGGCCGGCACGGAGCCCGACAGTCCGAGCCTCCCGTCCAACCGGCTCAGGGTCACGAACCCACCGCGATGCCCCGTGCTCCCCGCTTCGAGCAGGGGAAGGACCCTTCCGGCCAGGAGCAGCGCGTCCCGCAGCGCCTCCTCCACCGGAGTCCCGTCACCGGCATGCTCCACGGAATGGACGACCAGGTCCAGCCGTTCGACCGCCTCGGGGGGAGCCGAGGCCATGTGCACGGTCCAGCCTCGGTCCCGCAGGGCCCCGGCCAACGCGGTGAGGATCCCCCCGTCCCCGCCTGAGAGCAGGGCGACGGGGTCGTCACCGTAGGCGTTCGTCAGTCGATCCGGGGCCGGCAGTGGCTCCAGGGAGGCCTGGAGACGACCGATGGCCGGAGTCAGGCTTTTGGGGCGCCCACCACCTCACGACCGTCCTCCGCACCGTCACCGGAGACGAAGGCGATGATGTCGTCCAGCGTGCTCAACTCGGCCAACCTCTCCGGAGCGGCCGTCGCCGCGTCCGGGAACCGATCACGCAGCGCCCCCATGATCTCGACCCGCTTGATCGAGTCGATGCCCAGATCGGCCTCGATGTCCATCGAGGTCTCCAGCATGTCCGCCGGATACCCCGTCTTCTCCGCGACGATCTCCAGCAGCACACCACGCACATCCGCCGCCCCGACCCCCGGAGAAACCGTCTCCGAAGGAGCCACCGACGGCACCGAGGCCTCCACGGACGACACCTCGGGCCGCGGAGCAACGCGGTGGAACTCCTGTGCCCGACCGTTCCCGTTGTGGTGTCCGTTCCCGTTGTGGTGACCGACGGTGGGACCGATCTCGCGGACCTGGGCGGGCATACGTGGTATTATTTTATCGCCTATCTTTTCATTTTGGAAGAACTGTAGTGAAAA
>CALGOD010000975.1 GCA_937957845.1 uncultured Nocardiopsis sp. | reverse complement strand
CCCGGGATGGGCAGAAGCGCGTGGGCGATGCGGGGACCGAGGTCACGGGCCGGGTTGATGGCGTACCCCGTCGGGCCGCCCAGGGAGAGTCCGATCCCCAGCACCAGAAGACCGACCAGTAGTGGGGCGATGCCGGTGGTGAACAGGCCGCTCAGGTCGGCGCCGCCCTCGATGGACACGTGTCCGGAGTTCGCGCCGATGCCCAGGACGCCCAGGAGCAGCATCGCGGTGCCGACCACCTCGGTGACGAAGTTGGCGGCCTTGCGGCGCACGGCCGGGACGGTGCTGAAGATGACCAGCTTCGTCTCGGGCTCCTCGGTGAGCTCCCAGTGCGGCAGATAGACCAGGTAGGCCAGGACGGCGCCGGTGAATCCGCCGACCACCTGTGCCGCCATGTAACCGGGCACCAGGGCCCAGTCGAAGTCGCCGATACTGGCCAGACCGAGGGTGACGGCCGGGTTGATGTGGGCGCCGCTGGTGGCTCCGACGACGTAGACGGCGATCGCGACCGCCATGCCCCAGCCGAACGTGATGACGATCCAGCCGCCGCCGAGGGCCTTGGACCGTGCGAGTAGGACTCCGGCGACGACACCGCAGCCGAGCAGTGTCAGGATCGCCGTACCGATGAACTCCGCCAGATACACCATGAGGACCTCCGCCCCTTCAGGGGGAATCGGGTCACGGGAGGTCTCGCCCGACCGCGCGGCTCCACGGCGCGGTGTATACGGGATAATCGGACGCACCCGTCACAGCAATGGGATGGAAGCGGAGCGCGTTCCGCGCCCCGCGGACCGCTCCCGGGGGTCGAAGGTGGCAGCCGGGACCCCTGGGAGTGGTTTCGGTGGGCTGTTCACCCCGTGTCACTCGTCCTCGTGCTCGACCCAGTCCAGGGTGCGGTGCACGGCCTTCTTCCAGTTGTGGTATTCACGATCGCGGACGGCGGACGGCATCTTCGGGGACCACGCGGCCGACTTGTGCCAGTTGGCGCGCAGGGTCTCCATGTCGGGCCAGTACCCCACGGCGAGCCCCGCGGCGTAGGCGGCGCCCAGACAGGTGGTCTCGGCGACCAGCGGACGGACGACCTCGGTGTCGAGCACGTCGGCCAGGGACTGCATGAGCAGGTCGTTCTCGATCATGCCGCCGTCCACCTTCAGCGCGGTCGGTTCCGCGGGGGAGTCGGCGTCCATGGCGTCGACGACCTCACGGGTCTGCCACGCGGTGGCCTCCAGCACCGCACGCGCGATGTGGCCCTTGTTGACGTAACCGGTCAGCCCCGCGATGACCCCGCGTGCGTCGCTGCGCCAGTGTGGGGCGAAGAGCCCGGAGAAGGCCGGCACGATGTAGCAGCCGCCGTTGTCCTCCACGGTGAGGGCCAGGTCCTCGACCTCCGGAGCGGTGGAGATCAGCCCCAGGCTGTCGCGCAGCCACTGGACCAGGGCTCCGGTGACGGCGATGGACCCCTCCAGGGCGTACACGGCCGGCTGGTCGCCGATCTTGTAGCCCAGGGTGGTGAGCAGGCCGTTCTGGGAGGTGACCGGCTCGGTGCCGGTGTTCATGACCAGGAAGGTGCCGGTGCCGTAGGTGCCCTTGACGTCCCCGGGGTCGAAGCAGGTCTGACCGAACAGGGCGGCGTGCTGGTCCCCCAGGGCAGAGGCGACGGGGGTCCCGGCCAGGTGTCCTCGCGCCTGGCCGTAGACCTCCGAGGAGGAGTGGATCTCGGGCAGGACGGCCTCGGGGATGTCCATGGCCTCCAGGATCTCCGGATCCCACTGTAGGGTGGCCAGGTTCATCAGCATGGTGCGGCTGGCGTTGGTCACGTCGGTGACGTGGCGGCCGGTCAGCTTCCAGATGATCCAGGAGTCCACCGTGCCGAACAGCACCTCGCCGCGTTCGGCGCGCTCGCGCAGCCCCTCCACGTTGTCCAGCAGCCAGCGCAGCTTGGGTCCGGAGAAGTAGGTGGCCAAGGGCAGCCCGCACTTCTCACGGAAGCGCTCCTGACCGGCCTCGCCGCCGAGTCGGCGGACCAGGGTGTCGGTACGGGTGTCCTGCCAGACGATGGCGTTGTGCACCGGCTCGCCGGTCTCGCGGTCCCAGACCAGCGTGGTCTCGCGCTGGTTGGTGATGCCGATGGCGGCGATCTGGTCGGGAGAGACGTCCTTCTTGGCCAGAGCCTCGCGGATGACCGTCTCGACGTTGGTCCAGATCTCCTCCGCGTCGTGCTCGACCCATCCGGGTCTGGGAAAGATCTGCTTGTGCTCACGTTGGTCGACCGAGACGATGTTCCCGTCCCGATCGAAGAGGATGCAGCGGCTCGACGTGGTCCCCTGGTCGATCGCGGCGATGTATTGCTGGCTCATCGGGTGCTCACCTTCAGGTGGAGGGCTCCGGCCAGGGTCGGGCGTACGCGAGTTCGGGCGTACCCGCCGCCCCGGGTGCGACG
>CALGOD010000974.1 GCA_937957845.1 uncultured Nocardiopsis sp. | reverse complement strand
AGACCTTCGGCGACCACCTGCCCGAGGAGCTGTGGGACGAGTACCACGCCCTGCTGAAGCGTCTGGGGGGCTGACCGGGACGACGGCCCCGCGCGGGGGATCTTCGATGTGAGGGGGCGAGGGCACGAGAGGGCCCTCGCCCCCTCACCCGTTCCTCCGGCCCCGATCCCGGAGAGCCGTCCGGAAACGTGGTGGACGTGGCGCGGCGGCGCGGCCCGAGCCGACGTCGCTCGTGTGGCGGGCACCGACGGCGACCATGAGAGCGGGATCCCCCGGTGAGCGGACGCATGATCCGGCCGGCCCGTGGCCGTCCCATGGTCCCGTGCGCCGGGCGACATTTCCGGGCGTTCTTACTTTCCGCTGAGAAGGCGTTCCGGAGCGTGCTACGGATGGAGCCGATCCGGTCCCTCCTCATCTGGGAATACACATGATGACGCTGCTTCTCGTCCTCGCAGTCCTGGTCGCCATGGTGCTCGGCGCGCTCCTGGCCGTCCGTAGGTTCCGTGTCGACGACGCGTCCACGGGGGGCGCCGTCAGCGTCGTCGTCGCCCCCTGTGTGCTCGCGCTCTACCTCGCGTCGGCGGCGATGGGGGTGGTGATCGGATGGGAGCACTTCACCGGGGCCGAGGACGGGATGATCGAGGAGGTGGGCGCGGCCGAGTCCCTGTACTGGAGCACGACCACCTTCCCCGACGAGGAGGCGGAGGCGGTACGTCAGCGGTTGCGCGCCTACATGACCACGGTCGTGGAGGAGGACTGGCCCAGGATGCTGGACGACGGGGAGTTGAGCGACGAGGGCGACGAGTCGCTCGCGGCCCTGGCCGCGTCCGTGCGGGCGTTGTCGGTCTCCGACACCGGTGACGGACTGGACCGCCTCACCGCACGCCAGGAACTCGCCGAGCTCACCGAAGCGCGTATCGAACGCGCCGACGCCGCGGGAGACGAGATCCCGCCCTTCCTGAACGCCGTCGCGGCCCTCTCCGCCATCGCCGTGGCGGTGTTGCCGTTCGCCATGCTGAGTCAGCGCTCGGCCGTGGCCTATTTCTGGGCCTCGGTCAACCTGGTGTTCGTCTTCGCCACCATCGTGATGTTGTTCTACATGGGGACTCCCTTCACCGGTGTCCTGACCCACGACGCGGGCGCGTTCCAGGAGGCGCTGGCCGGGTTCGACCGGGCCGACGCCGCCCTGGATCCGCAGTGACCGGGACTCCCGTCGATCAGTCGGCGGGCCGCGCGGCGGCGCGGCCCGCCCCCGCCGCGACCACGGCGACGACGACCACGAGCACCACCATGGTGCGCATGGGGGTGAAGGCGCCGGAGGGACGCTGCGCCGATGAGGTCGAGGTGTCCACCAGGAGTCGTTCCCGGACGACCTCCTCTGTCTCGGGCGGTACCGGCGAGGGCTCGGCGGGTTCCACCGGGGCCGCCGCCCGTTCTTCGAGGACCGGGGCGGCCTGGACGATCGTGGGCTCGGGGTCGGGCGCCGCTTCCTCGGGCGCCGCCCTCTCGGGCTCGCCGGGGATCGGTGTCCGGGGAGCGGGCTCCTCGGGAGCGGGTTCCTCGGGGGCGGGTTCCTCGGGGGCGGGGTCCATCGGTGGCGGCTCCTCGGGCGGCGGGGGAGCGGGAGGAGACTCGGGAGAGGACCCGCACGGCGGCGCCTCGCCCACACCGACCTTCACCCGCACCCCGTTGGCGCACACCAGCACGTAGGATCCCGGGTCGATCTCCACCAGCGCGCCGGGCGCCCTCACACCGACCCCGTCGGGTCCCGACTCCACGGCGGTGCCCGGTGGGTCAGCGTCCATGGTGTGCGCGGACGAGGCACCGCAGGCGAACAGAAGCGCGCTCACGGCCAGCAGCGCGGGCAGGGAACGACGGGAGGGGGGCATGTGACTCCTCGTGTCGCTGTCGGGGCACGTTGTGATCGTACGTGGCCGGCGGGGTCACCGCACCCGAAACCGCCACGTCAGGGTGAGTGCAGACGAAGAACCGCGTGCTCGGCCCAGTCCGGGGGCCGGGTCGACCTGGAGACCACGATCATCGTGGCGAAGGCCAGGGGAATGGTCCAGGCGGCGGGTTGGGCCAACAGCACCGTCACCCACCCGGCGGGGGTGGGGAGCAGGATCGACCAACCGACCGCGCC
>CALGOD010000973.1 GCA_937957845.1 uncultured Nocardiopsis sp. | reverse complement strand
AGGGCGGATGGGGCGGGGCAGGCGGGTAGGGCGGATGGGGCGGGGCAGGCGGGTAGGGCGAGCGGGGCGGGGCAGGCGGGGCGAGTAGGGCGAGCGGGGCGAAGAGCAACCCTCACCCCGTGATCTTGCTCCGGGCGACACTGCCGAGCACCCCCAGTGACGCTAGGAGCAAGATCACTGGTTCCTTCCAGCTCCTCCCGGCTCCCACCGGGGAACAACAGACAGCCTCCCTCGGTGCCCCCCAGGTGGAGAAGCGCGCCTTACCCCCGTGATCTTGCTCCGGGTGCCAGTGCCGGACGCCCCCAGTGACGCGGAGAGGGGGATCGCGGGGGGGGGGGGGGCCCGCGTAGGCCGGGCGGGGCGAAGACCCCCCCTCACCCCGTGATCTTGCTCCGGGGGCCACTGCCGGACGCCCCCAGTGACGCTAGGAGCAAGATCACGGGGTGGAGGGGAGGCGGGCGGACGGGTGGTGGAGGGGAGGCGGCCGTCCACAGGGCGCAGGAAGCCCTGGTGGAGCGACGGCTCTGGACTCAGAGTGTGAGCATGAACCAGACGACCCCCTCACCAAGGCCTTCACGTGTTACCACCACCATGGCGGCGGTCGCGGTGGCGTCCCGGCAGTACGGAATGCTCAGCTGGGAACAGGCCCGCGACCTCGGCCTCACCAAGGACGACATCCGTCGACTCCTGCGTGGTGGCACATGGGGACGCCCCTACCCCCGGGTGTACTCCGTCCGCTCCGTGATCGAGCGCTCTGATCCGTCCATGCGTCTGCGCACCTCGGTCATGGCGGCCCAGCTGTCCCTGGGGCCACGGTCCTTCGCCGGAGGCCGGACCGCCGCCCTCTTGTGGGGGATGGAAGGGCTTCCGCGATGGGACGGCCGGGAGGTGCACATGGTCATCCCCGCCCTCGGTGCCCAGCGCCACGTTCAGGGGATCACCCTGCACAGCTGGTACGTGTCCAGAGAAGAGGTCACCACGGTGGAGGGCGGTATCCGCCTGACCGATCCCGGCAGGACCCTACGGGACGTCCTTTTGCACGTGGACCGGGAGACCGCCGTGTGCCTCATGGACTCGGCGCTGAACCAGGGTCTCATCACCCGCGAGGACATCCCACACCTGGAGAGGGCCAACCGGGGCCGTAGGGGCTGTGTGAACGTGCGCCGGTGGTGGCCGCTCGCCGACGGCCGCGCCCAGAGTCCCCTGGAGACCCGCGTGCGCCTGCTGTGCGTCGATGGAGGCCTACCGCCCACCGACCTTCAGCACCGGTTCATCGATGGGCACGGCAGGCTCATCGGCATCGTCGACTTCTGGTGGGAGGACCTGCGTCTCATCGGTGAGGCCGACGGCATCGGTCCGCACAGCACCCCGCGGGCACTGGCCAGGGACCGGGAACGTCAGAACGCCCTTCAGCTCTGGCATCCGGACATCCGGATCGTCCGCTTCACCTGGCAGGACCTCAAGCGCCCCGACTACGTGCTGTCCACCGTCGCCAGTGCCGGGCGCTGAGCGCCATTTCCTCGTGATCTTGCTCCGGGTGACACTGTCGAGCACCCACAGTGTCACCCAGAGCAAGATCACGGGGTGACAGTGGGCCGCGAGCCCGCACGCGCCGTCCCCGTGCCCGGTCACGCGGTGATCGTCCGCTTGTGGCCGGCACCGGCGGCGTTCTCGCCGAGGACCCCCCGAACGACAGCGGCCTCTGACACATTGGGCGGATGAGAGAAGCCTGGGAGAGCACCTGCCATCCCCTCGCCGCCGCCCAGGAGGCCGTGGCCGTACGGGTCGCCTCGGGAAGGGGCGGGTTCATCGAGATCCTGCGCCACGCCCGCCAGGACATGGTCGACGCTCTGGGGCCGGGAACCGATCTCGACGCGCCCTCGGTCCGCGACGCGCTCTCCCGGCTTCCCGAGCATGTGGACCGGGCCCTCGCCGACCATGTCCACCGACAGCGCCGCTGGTCGTCCCGCACCGACGGCGAGCGCCTCACCCGGGCCTTCCGGGCCCTGGACGAGTCGGGGATCCTCGCCCGCGAGGACTTCGCCTGCTGTGACCGCTGCGCCAGGCACGCCTTGGACCGCGAACTGGCGGACCGTAACACCGACCCCGCGAACGAGGTGGCGCGCGGCTACGCGTTCTACCACCACCGGGACGGCGCACACGCCGCCGGGGGAGGCCCCCTGACCATCCGCTTCGAGGCCGCCCACCCGTTGCGCCGCGCGGCCGTGGGGGAGGAGACCACCGATGCCCTGCGCGCCCACGGGCTCACGGTCGACTGGGACGGTGACCCTCACAGGGGTCTGCGCGTGCACATGGACTGGAACCGCCGCCGCCACGGCCGCCAGGCCGCCTTCCCCGGCCCAGCGGTCCCGGGCGAGCCGATGGTCTGGGTCTCCTTCCACGACCCCGGCCCCTATGAGGTGCCCGAGTGGGTCCGCCACTACGAGGGACGAGTGAGCGTCCGCGAGCTGTGTCGGATGGTCCTGCCCTGGATGCCGCGCCACCTCACCGCCACCCTGACCGGTCACCACGACCGCACCATCGTGCTGGAACGTGACTTCGACCTGCTGCGCGTGCGTCAGGGGCCGGCGCTTCCGCGTGAGCGTGTGGAGGAACCCCTCGGCCGCTGGGCGGTCGGCGCTCCCTGGCCTCAGCGTGAGGTCCACTCCGACCACACCGGAATGCTGGAGGTCAACTACGCCGACGCCTGCGACGAGGGCCTGGGCCACGTCGACTACGCCGAACCCCTGGAGACCGTCGCCGCCCGCGACGTCGTCCACCGGCTCACCCCCGTCAGGGACAGCTTCGCGGTGTTCACCTCCGCCGGCGGAGGAGTCGTCCAGATGGTGTGGTGCGACGGCCCCCGGCTGTGGATGGAGAGTCCCTCTCCCGCCGAGTCGGTGTCCCGGGGCCGCTACGTCACCCTGACCGAGGCGGAGGAGATGGTGCGCGTCCTGTCCGAGGAGGGGCGTGTGGCCCTGGCCGAACTGGGCGAACTGCACCTCACCCGCTGGTGACCGCGCACGGGCGCCACGTTCCTCCGCAGCCCTCCCGGGCCTCCTGGGACGGAGCGCCGGACCGGTTCGTCCTGGAAACGTGGTCGCTCCAGGCCGTCGGCCTCACCCCGGCACCGTCGGCGTTCTCGTGCACGAGTACCGCCCGTTCGCTCCCATGATGGGGGAGACCGTCACGGGGTCTCCAGCCGGGTTCGTCCAGCACGGCCACCTCGTGCGGAGCTCGCGGAGCGCTCGGGAAAGGGGGCCGGACACGGCGACGCCTCCGGTGGAGGGTGGGGAGGGGAGAAGACGATCACTCGGTGGGATGCGCGGGCGGCCCCCGGTCTGTCGGCACCGTCGCGGGCGGGGCGGGCGGAGCGCCGTGCTCAGCGCGGATCCACCCCGAAGCCGAAGTACGCCCGCGCCTTCGGTGGGATGAGCAGCAGGCCGGCGATCCCCAGGTTGTACAGCAGCATCGCCACGTAGAACACCAGTTGTTCGGGGTGGTAGATGAACACCGAGAACATGCTCAGCACCAACACCACCGACACCAGCAGCTGTACCAGCACCACGATCCCGTAGACCAGGCGCGAACGCGTCATCAGACCCGCGACGGCGAACCCCGAGAACAATCCCCACACTCCCAGCCCGGCCACCGTTCCACCACTGCCCGCTTCCCCGGCGGCCAGTGCCGCGAGCACCAGCAGGTAGAGCGCGTTGATCCCTGACATCACGGCGGCGATGATCACCGATGCCGGCCTGGCCACGGCGGGCCTGGCCATGGTGGGTCCGGGAGCGGCCCACGACCCCTGACCTCCCGTCGACGCCCCCGCGTGCCCCATGGAGGAGTGGGGCGCCGTTCGCCCCGCCATGACATGGGGACCCGTGAGCCCCGCGCCGCCCGGCGGTGGAGGTAGGGGGACCCGGCCGGTGGGGCCCGTCCCGGTGGGGGTGTGACGGCCGGTGAACGCGCCCGGAGGCGGCTGGGGGCCCGACACGGAGGCGGCCGGGCCGACGGGACGGGGTCGCCCCGGTGGCGACTGACCCTGCGCCCACCCCTGCGGGGACAGAGGCCGTGGCCGCCGCTGCGGCGAGGGCTGCGGCTGGTGCGGTGGCCACCGCCGAGGCGGCGGTTGCGCGGCCATGCCCGACTGCGCGCCTTTGCCCGTCTGCGCGCCGCTCTGTCGTGCCCGCTCCCGTTCCCGCTTCGCCCGCTCCAGGATGTCGAGGGCCTCGTCCGGGCCGGGACGCGTCGACACGTCCCGGTCGAGCAGAGCCCCGATCAACGCCTTCAGAGGGGCGCTCTCCGTCCCCCGCGTGGTCTCGTCCACCGACAGCCGGGGCGGCATCGGCGAGGTCAGTACCGCGCTGATGATCCCCGTGATGCTGTCCCTCTTGAAGGGGGAACGTCCCTCCAACAGCGAGTACAGCGTCACCCCCAGGCTCCACATGTCCGAGGCGGGGAGAGCCCGTTCGCCCTCGAACCGCTCCGGTGCCATGTACTCGGGCGAACCGATGTAGACCCCGGTCTGGGTCAGGGCGGCGCCGCCGTCGACGTTGGCGATGCCGAAGTCGGTCAGCACGGTCCGGTCGTCGTCGGTGAGCATGATGTTGGCGGGTTTGACGTCCCGATGGGTGACCCCCGCCGCGTGCGCCGCCCGCAGTCCTCCCAGAAGCGCCTTGGCGGCCTCCTCCACCCGCTCCACCGGCATCGGACCGTTCCGGTCCAGGTGGTGCTGCAGCGACGTCCCTCTGAGCAGTTCCATCACGATCCAGGGGCTGTCGTCGTGTTCGAGGACGTCGTGGACCGTCACCACCGCCGTGTCGCTGATCCGCGCCGTCGCCTGTGCCTCGCGCATGGTACGGGCGCGCGCCTCGGCCCGATCCTCGGTGCTCATGCCCGCGGGGAGCAGGACCTCCTTGATCGCCACGTCACGTTGCAGGGAGGGGTCCCACGCGTGCCACACCGTGCCCATCCCGCCCGCCCCGAGCCGTTCCCGCAGCTCGTAGCGACCGACGGAGGAGCGATCGGGGGAGGACATGGGCACGCGTCCCTTCGTGTGGGGGGAGGGGGAAGCACGACCACGCGTCTGCGAGGCCGGAGCGGGGAGGGTACGGGGGCACGGTGCGCAGGCCAATCTATCCAAGGAATACCCTGCTACGGAGCTTTTGTACTGCCCCGTGACGACATCGTGGGGTTACCGACCGGTCGGGTGACACCGTCGTGCCCATGGGTACGGAAGTGATGACCACGGACTCAGAACCACCGAGGATGGAACCTCCCGAGGCACACCCGCCACACTGCCGGCAGGCTCCGTCAATCCTTGACGGCCTCGACGAGCGACTCGCGCTCCCCGGGGACCTCTTCCCTGACGTGCTCGGCGAGTTCGACCAGGTCGATGTCGGGATACTCGTCGTAGCCCTCCGGCTCGACCACGAGGAGCTCGGCGAGACCGCCTCCGGTGAACTCCGTCATGACCACGGATCACTGTGGATCCCCACCGGGGCGGTCGACGAGGAGGAGGTCCCCCGACCACTCGCACACCCGCCGGTCGTCCTCGGGGTCACAGCCCTCCTCCATCAGGGTGCGCTCCTCCCCGTACACGGGCAGGGCCGTGCTGATCAGCCTCAGCCTGAAGCCTTCGAGTTCCGGGGTGGGAACGATCGGCTCGTAGGTGATGTCCACCCGCCAGGGATCGTCCGTGATCCACACGGCGGACGGTTCCCAGGCAGGTGAGTCCAACACGGCGATCGCGAGGGGGAAGTCGTCGGCCTCGCGCATGAGTTCGTCTCGTTCCGTCCGACGCTCCGTCTCGGCGACCCCCCACATCAGGCCGAACAGGAGCAGTGTCAGGACGACCATCGCCGCGAACGCGGACAGGAAGCGGTGGTGGCGCGCTCTCAGCAGGACCCAGTAGCCCAGCAACGACAGTGCCAGGCAGACCGGTGGCATGAACGGGGTGAAGACGAAATCGACCCACAGGACCACGGTCACCAGGAAATGGGCCGTGGCCAGGACGACCGCCACGCTCAGGAGTGAGGGGAACTCCCATGGCCGGGGGACTTTCCTGCGTAGCAGGATCCATTGCAGCAGATAGTGGGATCCCCAGACGGCCATGAAGGCGGCGAACACCGACCAGCCCACGGCGCCGGTGTCGTCGTAGCCGTTCGCGAGGAGGGAGAAGAAGACGAACACCCACACGGCCCCGCCCACCAGGAGCGGATGCAACACGACGGTCAGGGCCATCAGTCCGCTCGCGCCTGTGTCGGCAGGAGGATCGGCTTCGGAAAAGGTCGGGGAGTCGGTGGGGGTGTTCACGGGACCTCACAGGAGCCGGAGGAGTCGGTCACGTGATGTGACGTCTCTCGGAACGCTCCGGGTTCTGGTGAGGTCGACGTGCGTCGACGCGTGGGGATGTCCGGTGTCGTCGGTGTTCCGTCAGGCCGTGGTGAGAGCGCGCA
>CALGOD010000972.1 GCA_937957845.1 uncultured Nocardiopsis sp. | reverse complement strand
CCCTACAGGCGGGGGTCGACCGGTTCGGACTCCAGGGCCAGCACACCGAACACCGGTTCGTGCACACGCCGCAACGGCTCTCCGGCGGCGTGCCTGGTCAGCGCCTCCAGGCCCAGCTTGTGCCCGCGCATGGCCAGCCCCCTCTTGCGGCCGAGGTCGCGGTCCTTGAGGACCTCCATCCGCTCCGGGTCGGTGTGGTCGGGGCCGTAGACGATCCGCAGGTACTCCGGACCGCGTACCTTCAGCCCTGGCTGGAGCAGGCCCTTGGCCCCCTCGGCGCGTGCGCCCAGGACCGGTTTGACCACCATCCCCCCACCTCCGGCCGAGACCAGTTCGGTCCACCAGTCGGTGGCGGAGGCGCACGCGGCCGGGTCTGTGGTGTCCACCACGCGGTAGCGGGTGGACCGGATCAGTCCGTCGACCTCGGCCAGTTTCTCGGCGATCGCCATGTGCCACAGGTGGTCGGCGTCGCCGTACTCCCTGCCTTCGGACGCCAGCACCATGAACGGCGCGTATCGGAGCCCGGCCGTGCCGTCGGTGTCCCAGGAGTAACGCCGGTAGACCCGGCTGAACGCCTCCGCCTGTGCCGTGCGCCGCGCGATCCTGGCCGTCAGTTCCTCCACGTGCACGCCCCGCGCGGCCGCGGCGGCGAGCGCGAGTCCGGCGGCGGGCAGCGCGGCACGGGCGGCGGCCCCCACCGACGCGTACTGTTCGCGGATCAGGGATCGGGCCTTGGCCGACCACGGCAGCATCTCCCCGTCCAGGGCGATCCAGTCGGTGCCCAGGCGGTCCCACAGCCCGGCCTCGGTGACCGCGTGCCTGAGCCGGTCGACCACCTCCTCCTGGAGCGCGGGATCGTCGAAGAAGGGCCGCCCGGTCCGGGTGTACACGGTCCCCCGCTCACCGGGGACGAACCTGCGTTCGGCGGCGGCCTCGTCGCGGCACAGCACGGCCACGGCGCGTGAGCCCGTGTGCTTCTCCTGGCACACGACCTCGCCCGCGCCGGCTCTCCGGTAGGAGGCGAACGCCTCGGCGGGGTGCTCCAGCAGGCCCGGGGCGGCCGAGGTCGGCGCCGGCGCCATGGTGGGCGGCAGGTACAGCAGCCAACGCGGATCGACGGCGAAGCGGCTCATCGCCTCCAACGCGGCCAGGGTGCCGGTCGCGTCGGTGCGCACGGTCCCGTACCTGGTCCGTACCTCCAGACCGGTGCGGGAGCCGCCGACGCCGACGTCGGTGATGTCCACGGTGGCGTCCGGGTACCCGCCCGCCTCCAGCGTCGTCCCCTCCGCCGGCGGTCTGGCGGGTTCGTACCAGGTCCGGTGGGCCGCCACCTCCACCAGTTCCCGCTCGGGGTGGCGCAGGGCGGTGAGCTTTCCGCCGAACACGCAGCCGGTGTCCAGGCAGAGGGTGTTGTTGAGCCACTCTGCCTTGACCATCGGTGTGTGACCGTAGACCACGGCCGCCTTCCCCCGGTACTCGCGCGCCCACGGCACCCGGACCGGAAGCCCGTACTCGTCGGTCTCCCCCGTGGTCTGGCCGTACAGGGCGAAGGAGCGCACACGACCCGAGACCCGCCCGTGGTACTCCTCCTTGAGCCCGGCGTGCGCGACGACCAGCGCGCCCCCGTCCAGGACGAGGTGGCTGACCAACCCGTCGCAGAAGGCGAGCACGCGCTCACGGAACTCCTCGCTCTCCCGGCCCAACTGCTCCATGGTCTCGGCCAGGCCGTGCGTCAACCGGACGTCGGCCCCCTTCAGCGCCCGGACGAGCTTGTTCTCGTGGTTTCCGGACACGCAGAGGGCGTCGCCGTCGGCGACCATGCCCATGACCAGACGCAGCACCCCGGGGCTGTCCGGGCCACGGTCCACCAGGTCTCCGACGAACACCGCGGTACGACCCTCGGGGTGGCGTGCACCGACCGGACGCCCCCGGTCGTCACGAAAGAACGCGTAACCGAGCTCGCCGAGCAGCTCCTCCAGTTCCGCCCGGCAGCCGTGGACGTCCCCGACGATGTCGAACGGCCCGGTCAGCTCACGCCTGTCCGAGCGGGCGCGCTCCAACGCGACGGTGGCGGCGTCGATCTCCTCCGCGCCCTTGAGCACGTGCACCTTGCGGAAGCCCTCGCGGGGGAGCCGCTCGATGCCCTGGAGCAGGTCACGCCGCTGCCGGCGGATGACGTGGTCGCCGACCTCCCGGTCGGACCGGGCACGGTCGCGCTCCCTGGCCAGGGCCTCGGGGACGTCCAGCACGATCGCGGTGGACGGCACGTCGTTGTCCTTGGCGATGCGCAGCAGCTGTGCCCGTGCCTTGGGCTGCACGTTCGTGGCGTCCACGACGGTGAGCAGCCCGCGGCGCAGCCGGATGTCCACGATGGTGTGCAGCAGGGAGAACGCGTCGGCGCTGGCGGACTGGTCGTTCTCGTCGTCGCTGACCAGGCCCCTGCAGTAGTCCGAGCCGATGACCTGCGTGGGCTTGAAGTGTTCGGCGGCGAAGGTCGACTTGCCCGCGCCGGACACACCGACGAGCACGACGAGTCCCATCGCGGGCACGTCGAGCACGCGCGGCGCGGTGGCTTCGGCCTTCTCTGTCGTGCTCATCGGCTGAAGACTCCCATCTGGGTCGGGGCGCCGGTCTTGGGGTGTTCAGGGCCCACCGGCAGGTGTCGGACGTCGTAGCCGTGGGTGCGGGCCACCCGCCCCGTCCACTGAGCGAACTCGGCTCGCGACCACTCGAAACGGTGATCGCCGTGCCGGAACGAGCCGTGGGCGAGCCCCTCGTCGTGGGTGTTGTACTCCGCGTTGGGTGTGGTGACCACGACCACGCGGGGCCGGGCCTCACCGAACACGCTCTCCTCCATCGAGGGCAGCCGGGAAGGGTCCAGGTGCTCGATCACCTCCATCAGGACGGCGGCGTCGTGTCCGAAAAAGCGCCTGTCCCGGTAGACCACCGAGCCCACGAGCAGTTCGGCCCGGCCGGTTCGGGCGCCTGGACCGCCACGGCCGGCACGGGTGTCGTCGGAGAACAGGGGCCGGTGGCGGCCCCGCCCGCTCGGGTCGCATCCCCCGCACAGTCTGCGGTGGGCGTGTTCGAGGGCGGTGACGCTGACGTCCACTCCGGTGATCCGTTCCAGGGACGGCTCGCCGATCAGTCGTTCCAACAGCCTCCCCGAACCGCATCCCAGGTCGAGGACGCCGGTGGCGTTCTCCGCCCGCAGCACCGCCATGACCGCTTCGGTGCGCTGTTCGGCGAGCGAGGGTCCGCGTTCGCCGTGCCCTCCGCCCTCTGTCGCCTCCTCCACGGCGGGGTCGTCCTGTTCCCCGTCCTCGGGCAGGCCCTCCGCCTGGGCGAGGCGGGCGAGGGCGGTGCGGACGTGGCCTTCGCGTCGGTGGAGGTGGCGGCGGGTGATCCAGGCGCGTTCGGGGTGGCCGGCGAGCCAGCCGGTTTCGGAACCGGACGCTTCGACGGCCTCGTCGTCCTCACCCTCTCCGTCGCCCTCGGCCTGGGTCGGGCCCCCCGCGCGCAGCGGTTCGTCGATCTCGCTCCGGTCCACCCAATGGTGCTCGACGCCGTCCATGGCCGGCAGCAGCACGTACAGGTGGTCGAGCGCCTCGGACAGGCGCATGGTCCCGGTGAGGGTGAGCGACAGGTAGTGGGAGTCCCCCCATCCGGGCAGTCCCGGGTCGAGCGGTACCGGTTCGGCCTCCACCGCCCAGCCCAGGGGGGCGAAGAGGGCGTGGGCACGGTCGGCTCCGTCACGGCAGGGCACCGCGGGCATGCGCAGTTCCAGCGGGATGGGTGTGCGCGCCAGTTCGGGTCGCTGCTCACACGTGCCCTTGAGGGCGGACCGCATCACCCGGCCCAGCGCCACCGCCAACAGCGACGACGTGGCGTAGGGGCGGTCGTTGACGTACTGGGAGAGCGCGAGGTCGGGTGTGCTCACCGACGTTCGTGTACGCGACAGCGCCTGTGCGTCGACGTCCAACAGCAGCGCCGCGGTGCAGCGCTCCCGCGTCGCCTCGGGGTAGAAGACATGGGCGGTCCCGAAGGGCAGCGCGAAGCTCCGCACCTTGTCCGGATGCTCGTGCAGCAGGAAACCGAGGTCCGTGGCCGGGTCCGCCGTGGTCGTGATCGTCAGTAGCACCTGTGCATTGTGTCCGAAACACCTAGGCACGGCCAGGTGTTTTCCCCGTCGTGAGGGGTCCGGCTCCCGACGGGAAGACGGCCGTCAGCGGTCGTCAGCTGTCGCGACGTCGGACGGTCCACGCGGCGAGGGTCAGCACGGACGCCAGAACGAGCGCCTCGGCGACGGCCAAGGCCCACACCGACCCCGCGACCGCCGGTAACGTGCCGGGGACGGTGTGGTCCTCGACCTCGATCCACAGCAGGTACACGGCTCCGGACACGACCAGGTGCGGGGGCGCGGCGATCAGGGCGGTCACGCCCGGCCGGGGCAGCCGTGTGAGCAGCGCCATGGGCCAGGCGAGCACGGCGGCCAGGGGCATCGGCAGCAGGATCAGCGCCATCCCGGCACCGATGTCGGCGTCGGGGACCGGGGCGGACAGGAGGAGGTACCGGCCGATCCCCCACCCGACCAGGTGGGCGAGGAGGACGGCGGCGAGGGCCGCGGCCGAGGCGGGGAGGAACGGTCGGGACACGGGGGCGTGGGACACGTGGCTCATGACACGAGCATTCCGACCACGCGCCGTACGCGCCTGAGCACGGATACTCAAGGATCCGTCGGTTCCTCAGAAGGACGGTGGGGT
The DNA here is from genome assembly GCA_937957845.1 of uncultured Nocardiopsis sp. Taxonomy (GTDB): domain Bacteria; phylum Actinomycetota; class Actinomycetes; order Streptosporangiales; family Streptosporangiaceae; genus Nocardiopsis. The sequence goes on along the minus strand of CALGOD010000972.1, from coordinate 4,137 downwards.
GTCGGGGGCCCGGCCGGGGTCCACACCCAGGTCGGCCATGGCATGGGCGAGCTCGGTCGGGGCGTGACCGAAGAGCGACCACGGCAGCTCGCAGGAGACCGTTCCCACGGCCTCCAGGTGCCAGCGCGCGGCCTCGGTCATCCCGGCCCGGTGGAAGGCCCAGCCGTAGAGGTGGTGCGCCTGCCTCTCCCGTGGGTGGGGGACCGCCCCGGCGACCCAGTCGCGGGCGAAGGAGAACAGTTCCTGGACGGCCTCACCGTGGAGACGACCCATGGCCATGTCCACGGTGTAGCCCATGTTCCCCTCCCTCCTCAGCCGCGCGCGCTCCTTACGCAGGTGCTCGGCGTGCGCCAACGCGAGCACGGCGGGGAGCGGACTGCCGGCGGGGGCGGTGTCGGCGACCGAGCCGGCGAAGGCGAACATCTCCATCGTCTCCCCGGAGGCCGCGGCGAGCGCCCGGACCCTGGTCATGTGGGCGGGGAAGAGGTGGGGTGCCCGGGCGGTGGTCTCGTGCCAGATCCGGTCCACGTCCTCCCTGTCGGCGCGCAGCCCGAGCGCGACGGTCTGCAGGCCCTCCCAGGGCACCGCGTCGTCGCGACGTAGCGCGGCCGCGGCCTCCAAGGTCTCCTTCGCCTCGTGCAGAGCGCCGGAGACGGCCTTGCGTTCGGCATCGGAGGAGGCCGGGGAGCGCCCGTGCAACGCCCGCGACAAGAACGTGTACCCCGACCACAACATGACGTCGGCCCGGTCCGCGCCGTGCTCGGTGAGCCTGGCGACCTCCTCGGGGTGGTCGGCGGCGGCCCGCCCCAGCCCCGCGACCCTCAACGCACGGACCTCGGGATCCTCCCGGCTCTCCACCAGGAGGGGAAGGCCGGCGTCGACGTCGCCCTCACGCACCGCCTCGCAGGCGGCTCGTAGCACCGGGTCGACGTCCGGCACCTCCGGGACCAGGAGCGCCACGGTGTCGGAGGCGCGCGCCGACCTGCGGAATCTACGTCCGAATCGCCACATGCCAGCAGAGCGTAGGGCATGTGCGGCGGGCTCGTACCCTGTGCGCTCCCACTCCCCGATCCGGGCGCGCCCCCGTCACCGGCGCGTGGGCCGGAACCGGGGACGGGCCCACCCCCGTACGGGCCCCTCACGGACGCATGATGCTCGCTCCCGGGACGATCTCGGGGGCACCGTGCTGGATGGCGTCCGCCTCCTGGTCGGTGTCCTGCTCCTGCGCGGCGCGCTCGGCCTCGATCCCCTTGCGGTAGTACTCGACCTCGCGTGCGATCTGCTCCTCGCTCCATCCCAGGGTCTCGGCGAGCAGCTCGGCCGCCTCGTCGGCCGCGGCGATGCCCCGATCCCAGGTCTCGAAGGAGATGCGGGTGCGCCGGGACAGCACGTCCTCCAGGTGACGGGCCCCCTCGGCCTCGGCCGCGTAGACGACCTCGGCACGCAGGTAGTCGTCGGCGTGCGCGAGCGGTCTGCCGAGGTCGGGACGTTCCCGGATCAGGTCGAGCAGGTCGTGGATGTGGGAGCCGTAGCGGCGCAGCATGTGGGTGATACGGGAGACGTGCAGCCCCGAGTCCCGGGCCAGGCGGTGCCGCTGGTTGTACAGGGCCCAGTAGCCGTCGGCCCCCGCCAAGGGCAGTTTGTCGGTGACCGAGGACGGGATGCCGTTGCCCAGCCCGTGCGCGACCGCGTCCACCGCGTCCTTGGCCATCACACGGTAGGTGGTGTACTTGCCCCCGGCGAGGAGGACCAGTCCGGGCACGGGGTGGGCGACGGTGTGCTCACGGGAGAGCTTGGAGGTCTCCTCCGACTCCCCTGAGAGCAGTGGACGCAGCCCCGCGTACACACCCTCCACGTCGTCCCTGCTCAGGGGTGTGCGCAACACCTGGTTGAGATGGTCCAGGACGTAGTCGATGTCGGCACGGCTGGCGGCCGGGTTCTCCTTGTCCAGGTCCCAGGCGGTGTCGGTGGTGCCGACGATCCAGTGGCGTCCCCAGGGGATGACGAACAGGACGCTCTTCTCGGTGCGCAGGATCATCCCCGAGGAGGCCTGGATGCGGTCGCGCGGCACGACGAGGTGGATGCCCTTGGAGGCGCTGACGTGGATCTGACCCCGCCCACCGACCATCTCCTGGATGTCGTCGGTCCACACTCCCGCGGCGTTGACCACCTGGCGTGCGCGGATACGCAGTTCCTCGCCGCTCTCCAGGTCCGTGACGGTGGCGCCGACGACGTGCTCGCCCTCACGCAGGAAGCCGACCGCCTGGGTACGGGAGGCGATGCGCGCGCCCAGCCCGGCCGCGGTGCGCAGCACACTGATGACGAAGCGGGCGTCGTCGACCTGGCAGTCCCAGTACTGGATGGCGCCGGCCAGGGCACTGCGCTTGAGCGCGGGGAAGACGCGTAGGGCCCCCGATCTGCTCAGGTGGCGGTGTGTGGGCAGACTCCGGTTGTTGCGTGAGGACAGGGCGAGGGCGTCGTAGAGGGTGACGCCCGCGCCGATGTAGGCGCGCTCCCAGTGACGGGCGAACGGGAAGAGGAAGGGCACCGGGCGGACCAGATGCGGGGCGAGTGTGGTGAGCAGCAGTCCGCGTTCCTGGAGCGCCTCGCGGACCAGCTCGAAGTCGAACTGTTCCAGGTAACGCAGTCCGCCGTGGATGAGCTTGCTGGAACGACTGGAGGTACCCGAGGCGAAGTCACGCGCCTCGACCAGCCCGGTGGACAGTCCGCGTGAGACCGCGTCCAGGGCGATCCCCGCCCCGACGATGCCTCCTCCGACCACGAGAACGTCGAGTTCCCTGTCGGTCATCGCCTCAAGCGCCTCGGTGCGCCTTTGGGGTCCCAACCAGGTGGTAGCCATCCGTCTCCTCCGTCTCGATGTGGGCACTCCTAGGCGCATACCCGCCATGGCCCGCGCCCATCGAAGAGGCCCCCAGGCTAACGGGCGACGGCGGACATACCGGACGCCCGCCCACCGGCGTGTCTCGCATGGCGCGCCGGGGAGGGCGTCCCTCGCGAGGACGCCGACCCTCGGGGACGGCTCTCTCAGGAGGCGTCGGCGTAGGCGTGCGCGTAGGCCAGGACGTCGTTGACGTAGGTGCGGGAACGGTTGTACGACAGGATCGCCGCCTCCCAATCGGCGCCCACCGTCAGGTCGCGCCCCTCCGCGCACAGGTAACGACCCGCCGTGAGGGCGGCGTCGTCGATGTTGTGCGGGTCGGGGTCGTCACCGGACAGCGAGGCGCCCCAGATCTCCCAGGTCTCGGGGATGAACTGCATGGGGCCGATGGCCCGGTCCCATTCCAGGTCACCGTCGTAACGGCCGCCGTCGGTGTCGGGGACGGCTTGGGTCCGGTTGGTTCCGTCGAGCGGGATGCCGATGATGTCGACCGTCGTGACACCGTCGGGGCCGACCTCTCCCCCGGCGAAGGTGCCGTGGTGCGACTCCACGAATCCGATCCCGGCCAGCGTCGGCCAGGACAGCCCACAGTCGGGTCGCTCCTGTGCCAGGGCCAGCTGGGCGCCGGCGTATCCCTCCAAGGCACGACGGGGCACGCCCGTGGCCTCCGAGACCTGATCCAGCCACGCGTCGCTGGGCCGTGAGGCCGCGGTGACGGGGGAGTGCTGCTCATCGGCGCCCGCCTGTGCGGGTCGCCGTTCCTCCGCCGGGGTGACCTCCGAGATCTCGGGCGGGCCGGTGAGCTGGTCGTGCGGCGGCGTCTGGATCGTGCCCGCGGGCGGCTCGATGCCGGAGACCCCGTTCGGCGACCAGTCGTTGAAGGCGCTGGACACCCGGGCGACCAGGAGGACCACACCACCCGTCACGAGCAGGCAGAGCACGAGTGTCACACAGACCGCGACCACCGGACCGCGACCGCGACGCTTTGCACGCCGCTTCCCCATAGGCTCCCCAGATCGTCAAGAAAACGTCGATTCCACTTCAAGGCCTCACCAAGGTACGCGACCGACGGCGGTACCCGTCCAGCCCCTCGGAGGCGCACATCCCCGACGACCCCGGCGAAACGGACGAGGGCCGCACCGGCGGTGCGACCCCCGTGTTCGCCCTTGCGGGGCGGATGTGTCTAGTGGTGCGGGTTGACCACGACCTCGACCCGCTGGAACTCCTTGAGGTCGGTG
>CALGOD010000971.1 GCA_937957845.1 uncultured Nocardiopsis sp. | reverse complement strand
GAGAAGATATCGTTCCTGGCCACGTGAATCCCGGAAGCCCCGACGGTCGAGTGGACATCTCCTGGGAAGTCACCGACCCGTCTCCTCTGATCCATTGCGAGATCGGGAGGAGGCGAAAGTCCCACTGTCACGGGAACATGAGCATCCGCCATGGTCTCCGGCCCACGACAAGGGGAACCGACACTGGAACGGCCGAGCCCTTCCCCTCGCCTTGGTCACCCCCTGGCCCATCGTCACCGCCCCGCCGAACCGGACTCCGCGCGGAGTCCGCCGACCGCCGTAGCACCCGCTTCAGGGGAAAGAACGACCCGCCGACCCCGAAAACCCTCCCGGGACCCGGCTGGAATGGAAAGCACCTCCTCCGGCGGAAGCCGACCAAAAGAAGGCATCATCCTTACCCCGGAGTTTCTCATCCGTCCTGATCATTCCATCGTTCAACCTTAAATCAAAGGAACTTCCGTTCGACCGAACACCCCACATAGGGCTGTTCGAAACGGAGCCTCCGACTCGAACAGGGGCGACCCGACAGCACCCAACGAGTCGGCACGGAAAAGATCATCTCCTGGCAAGGACGAAAAGCCCTATCGACGCCGATGATGGAAAGCCAGGAGTATGCATCAAGAACCCGCGCGGACCACGTGCTCGAGCCGGAGACCTCACACATCGAGAAATGGCGGGCTCGGCGCTGCTCTCCTCGTCCGTTCCGTCGAGCGCGGCCGGCGGTTCGCGCTGAACCCGGTGAGCGAGGGCACCGCCGTGACGATGGGTCGGGTCGTGCCGCGCTTCACCGGTGCGCCGCGCTGCCACGGCCCGGACATGGTCGAACTCGACACGACCGAGTCGGCCAAGGGTGGTGGCGGGGTCCGCCGCACCGCCCTCGCTCCGCTCCTTTGGGAGGCACACCCGGCCACCGCTCCGGGCGGTGGGGACATCGGTCCGGGCACGACGTGACGCCGACGCCTTCCGTGGGAGAGAACGGGCCGTCGAAGTCGTCCGTCGCGCCGGACCGGATCATTCGAGTTCCGGCTTCTTGCCCGTCCACACGTGGGCCATGATGGTGGCCGCCATCATCAGGGTCAGGGCGTCCTCTCGTCCCTCGTTGCTGAGCAGACAGGAGAGATCGTGTTTGGGCTTGGTGACCGGGGTCTGGACGTCCTCAGTGGTGGTGACGCGCAGATGGCCGTAGTTCCAGCCGTTCGAGGGCGCCCATTCCGCACCGGTGATGTCGGCCAGGGCGATCTCACGGCGGTGTGCCTTCTTCTTCTGTGACGTCGCGGCGGAGCCGACCCAGACCATCCGTACGGAGGCGCCGTCGAAGGTGGCCGTGCCCTCCGCCGTCTGGATGTGGAAGGGAAGCGGCGGCGCGAGGCGCGTCGCCAGGTTCGGCGGGGCGCCGCCCGACTCGGCGGCCTGGCTCGCGGCGAAGCGGATCTGGTCGGCCAGGTACTCGGCGACCAGTTCCGTGCTCGCCGAACCGACCAACCGAAAGGGCTGTGCCTTCTCCGTCAACATCGCGCCCACCGCGGCATAGGGATCGGTGCGCTCCCGCATACGCAGCTGTAGTGCCCACCGCTTTCGCTTACCGTCGAACAAGTCGAAGTCGACCGAGGAGATCGCGGCGACGGGGACCTCACACCGACCCAGTTCCTGCAGCATCGGATCCTTGAACAACCCGGTGTGGTACCTGATCACCACGGTCTCGCCGTCGAAACGCCATGTGGCCCGATCTCCTCGCAACTCGTCCATTCTCGAATCTTAGAGAGAAACGGACCATCGCCGTCGAACACGGGTACCTGGCCGCGCCCTAGGGTGCCGTGCTCCCGAGTGAGCGCGCGGCGGTGCCCGTCAGCGGATCGGGCGCCTCATCCGCCGGTTTCCGTCGCCTCACCTGCTCGAACACGGTACGCACGAGCGTCCCGTAGGCGGGTTCCGCCCGGCCGCCTTCCGTGAACGGCCTCGCGTTCGCCGAGGTGGGACGAGGTGAGGGTGGAGAGTCTCCCCCGGGGTCACACAGTGTGGGGGGGCATGAGCGAAAAGGCCCTGGGAGGAGACCCTCGAAGGCGATAATGTGCTCGCTTCCACCCCTGTAACCGGCACCGTGGTCGCGGCACCGGTCCCACTCGTACGGTGGTCGGCTCACTCTTCCAGGCCCGATCATTTCCACGGTGGGCCCCGTCCGCGGACGACGAACCGCCACGTCGAGGAACGAGAACGCTCCCTTGTCCATCCCCCTCTCCGTACTGGACCCCCTCCCCGTGTTCGACGGGATGACCCATCGCGACGCGGTCGAAGCGGGCGTCGCGCTGGCGTGCCGGGCCGACGAGCTCGGTTACCACAGGGTCTGGTACACCGAGCACCACAATCAGGAAAGTTACGCGGCGTCGGCGACCAGCGTCCTCATCGCCCACGTCGCCGCCCGGACCCGGCGCATCCGGGTGGGGGCCGGTGGCGTGATGGTGCCCAATCACTCTCCCCTCGTGATCGCCGAGCACTTCGGCACACTGGCGACACTGCATCCCGGCCGCGTCGACCTGGGGATGGGCCGTGGTGTGGGCGGCGCCTCCTCCCCCACCCTGCGCGCGCTGCGCCGGGACGCCTCGGCGACCGACTCCTACGCGGAGGACATCCAGGAGTTGCGGGAGTACCTCTGGGAGCACACGAACGCCTCGGACGTGCAGGCCATCCCCGGAACGGGCACCCGCATCCCCCTGTACGTGCTGGGCTCGTCGGTCTCCGGCGCCGGTCTCGCCGCCTCCCTCGGCCTCCCCTACTGCTTCGCCTCCCACTTCGCGCCCACGGCGTTGGAGGAGGCCGTCGACGTCTATCGCACCGAGTTCCGCGCATCCCCACAGAACCCCGAGCCCTATGTCATCGCGGGGGTCAACGTCACCGCCGCGAAGACCACGGCGGAGGCACAGGAGCAGGCGCGACTCGCGCGGCACCGGCTCGCCGAACGCATGGTCCCCGAACACGCTCCCCTGAGCACGGAACAGGCGCGGGCCGTGCTGGACTCGCCCACGGGCCGAAAGGTGCTGAGTCGATACCGCTACTCGGCGGTGGGCGACCCCGGGGAAGTGGCCCGTTACCTGGACTGGTTCGGCCGCCACGCCCGTGCGGACGAGCTCATCATCGAGTTCCAGACGGGAAGCGCGGAGGCCCGGATCCTCTCCCTGGAATCAGTGGCGGAGGACGCGCTCCCGGCCGGAGCCTGAGCTCCGGCCGGTCAGGAGTACTACTCGCCGCCGAGCGCCGCCGCGAGTTCGCGGACCGTCGGGTGTTCGTAGAGCAGCCGCACCGGTACCTCTCGACCCCACCGCTCGCTCAGGGCACCCGTCACCTGGATCGCACGGATGGAGTCCCCCCCGAGTCCGAAGAAGGAGTCATCGCGGCCCACCGCACCCGCCTCCAGCAGCGTGTCGAAGACGTTCGCCACCGCTGACTCGGCCTCCCCCCTCGGGGCCGAGAACCCGGAGGAGCGACCGGCGCGGGCGGCGAGGATCTCGGCGTGGTCGACCGCGCCCGCCGAGTCCCGGACGATCCGCGGTACGAGGGTGACCTGCGCGAGGGCTCCGGCGGAGGCGAGCGCCTCCGCCACCCGGCGCCGTACCGTCTCCGCTTCGGCGGACTCCTCGGCGACGACGGCGACCAGGGTGCTGCCGTCGGCGAACTCCTCGGGAGCGAGATGCTCCTTGACGTGGGCGTTCTCCGGGTCCGCGCCGATCAACAGGTGTCGTTGCGGTTGGTTCAGCGCGGCCAGGAACGCCTCCAGCCCGTGCGACGGCTCGATCAGACGGAAACCGCGTCGCTGGGCCGCGGCGGTCAGGGGGCTGCCCTCGTTCATCCCGGTGCCTGACCACATGCTCCAGCCGATACAGCGCACCTCGTGACCACGTGCGGCCCAGCGGTGCGCGTATCCGTCCAGTGCGGCGTTGGCCGCGGAGTAGGCGCCGAAGGCACTGCCGCCGAAGTACCCGTTGACGGAGGAGAACAGCACCACGGCGGTGTCGGACCTCCGCTCCAGCAATCCCTCGATCGCGGCGCCGCCGGTGAGTTTCGGGGCCAGTTGCCTTCGCAGCCACGTCCGGGTCTCACGGGCGAGTTCGTGCCGCGACAGTTCGGACCACTGCGCCGCGACCGGTGCGGCCGCCAGGTGCACCACCAGGTCGAGTGGACGTCCCCACGCGGCCTCGGCGGCCTCGACCGCGTCGGCCAGCGCCTTCGGATCGGACACGTCCGCGGTGGCGTACCGCGTGTCGCCGAGTTCCCGGAGCCCGGCCAGGACGGCGCCTCGAGCGCCCAGGCGGGCTTCCGGCGTACGACCCACGAGCAGTAGGCGGGCTCCCATACTCACCAGCAGGTACTCGGCGAGTTCGCGTCCCACTCCGCCGAGCCCTCCGGTGAGGAGGACGGTACCGCCCGGCTTGAGGAACTCCTCGGGCACGCCCAACCGCACGCTCTGTGGGACGAGCCGCAGGCGCGCCGCCAGCAGCTCGCCGCCCCGCACGCACATGACCTCGGCGTCGTGGCGGGCCGCCGCGAACCGCGCGACCTCCTCGGGAGCGGTGTCGGCGGGGATGTCGACGAGCCTGACGGCGGCGAACATGTTCTCCGCCGCGGCGGTACGCACCAGTCCCGTCAGCGCCGAGCGGGACGGCTCCACCTCCTCCGGTCCCGCCGCGGCCGCTCCACTGGTCACCACGGTGACCTCGGCCTCGGGAAGCCTGCGCGTCAGCGCGGCCAGAACCGTCATCAGGCGCGTCGCCGGTTCGGTCGGGTCGGTGTCGGGGCGGGGTCTTCCGAAGTCCCACGCCAGGACGACGTGCGGAGAGGTCCCCAGGCGCGGAGCGAGATGTTCCAGCGCCCGCTCGTGGTCGACGGCCGACAGCGGCCGGACCCCGACCCGTTCGGGGCCGCCGGTCTGGAAGGACTCCGCCACGGTGACGGTGCTGACGTCGTCGCCGAAGGCCCGTGCCAGTGCCCGACCCTCCGGGCCGGAGTCCGGCGAGTACAGAAGGGTCGGCCGGCCGTGAGGCGCTCCCGACACACGCGCCGGTGTCCACACCGGCTCCAGGTGCCAGGCGCCCTCCGAGGTGGAACCGTCGGGCACGCCTCCGTACAGGCGCCCGGCGAAACGCCCCTCCCGTAGATCCTCCAACAGACGCTTGCGCTGGATCTTGCCTCCGGCGGCACGGGGGAACTCCGCCTCGGTCACCGGCACCACGTATTTGGGGCTCAGTCCCAGATCCTGGGCGAGGGACTCACGGACGGCCGTGACCACGGCGTCCAACTCTCCCGCCGTCTCGTCCGCGGGCACGAAGAACACCACCACCGTGTCGGTACCGGCGTCCTCGTCATGGACACCGCAGGCCGCGGCGAGGGCGGGGCGCACACCCGGGGCCCGTTCCACGGCGGCCTCCACGTCGTGCGCCGGGTAGTTGGCCCCGTTGACGATCACCATGTCCTTGGTGCGGCCGGTCAGGACGAGGCGTCCCTCATGAAGGAACCCGAGGTCACCGGTGTCGAACCAGCCGTCGGGGAGCAGGCTCTCGCGATTGGCCTCCGGATTGCCGAAGTATCCCCGCATGAGGGTGCTGCCACCGATCTGCAGACGCCCCACCCGGCCCTCGGGCAGGATCTCCCCCTCCGCGTCGACCACGCGCAGTCGTACCCCGGCTATGGGAGGGCCGAGATCCGTCAACGTCAGCGCGCCCGCGGTGCCATGGGGCAGGGTGCGCAGGGGGCCGTCCAGCGACCTCGGATCGAGCGTGACCGTTCCCACCGAGCGATCACGCCCGTCCAGTCGGGAGAAGGTGACACCGGACGAGGTCTCCGACATGCCCCAGCTCGGCACCATCGCGTCGGCGGGGAGTCCGTGCGGCTCCAACAGGTCGAGGAACCGGTGCGCCGTCGCCACCGTCACGGGTTCTCCCCCGTTGCAGATGTGGCTCAGACTGGACAGGTCCCACCGGCCCGCGCCGATCTCCGCGCCGAGCTTGGTGACCAGGGCGAAGGCGAAGTTCGGTGCCCACGTGTTGGTGACCCCGAACCGATCGATCCAGTCCAACCAGTTCAGCGGACGGCGGACGAAGGACTCGGTGGGCGCGCTGATCTGTTCACACCCCAGCACGACATCGCGCAGGTGGTACATGACCAGCCCCCCGACATGGTCCAAGGGCATCCAGTTCAGCGACACCTCGTGCTCGGTGAAGCCGTTGGCGAGCACCGTCGCGTGGGAGCGGGCGAGAAGCGTACGGCTCGGGTGCTGCACGCACTTGGGGACACCGGTGCTTCCCGAGGTCAGCAGGTTCAACACAAGCCGGTCGGGATGGACGGTCGCGGGTTCGGCCGGCTCCTCCTTCGTCAGCCCGCGCACGGAGAAGGCGCGAAGATCTTCCCCCTCCTCCCAATCGGCCCCCAGCGCGAGGACGCGGTCCAGGGACTCGTCGTCGGCGAGCACCGGCGGCCGGTCCAACAGACGCCACGCGGCGTACAACCTGCCGGTCGCCGCCGACGACCGCGTGCTCGGCGCCACTCCCACCGGTGTCGGCAGGAACCCGCCGAGCAGACATGCCCAGAACGCGGTGAGGAACGTCCGGTTGTCAGCGCACTGCAGGAGTACCGGGTCCCCTTCGGCCAGCCCGATGTCCCGCAGCCCCGCCAGGAGCCGGAGTCCGTCGTCCAGGAGTTCCGCGTAGGTCTGACGGTCGGTGGTTCCGTCCGGGAGCACGTAGGTGATCCCCCGTTCGGGTGCCTCCTCGGCGGCCCGGTACAGGGCCTCGATCAGCGTGGAGGGCTTCTTCGGGAGGTCATCGGACGAGCACTGCTCGGGGCCGATGCTCAGCGCCCTTCCCTCCGTCCTCAGCGGCGTGCTCGGTCCACTCGAGAAGGAGGAGTCCGGGCGGCGTGCGCGGCGCCCGGCGGGACGCAGCCGCCGGTCGACGAGCGCGACCGCCTCCTGTACACCGGGAACGTCGTTGGCCAGCCGCTCGATGGCCGCCGGGTCCTGCGCGGTTCCCGCCGCGTGGTCGTCGTGGGACATGTGCCCTTCGCTCTCAGCCAACCGACAGCACCTCCGTGAGGGCGCGGGCGCTGTCCTCGGCGTTGTCGATGATGAAGAGGTGCCCTCCGTCCACCTCCCGGTCCGCAAAGCCCGCGGTGGTGTAGGAACGCCACTCCTCCGTCTGGGCCTGTTCCAGCAGCGTGTCCCCACTCCCCCGGAGCGTGGTCACCGGGTACGGCAGGACCACTCGGTCCCGCGGCGCGTAACGCTCCCACATGGTGAAGTCCGCACGGATCCTCGGCAGCAGGAAGGTCAGCAGGGCGGTGTTGCCCAGCAGTTCGTCCGGAAGGCCGCCCCGCTTCCGCAGTACGTCGACGAACTCGTCGTCGGACAGTTCGTGCAGGGGCGGCTCGGTGGACGCCACGTGCGGCGCCGCCTGAGCTCCGGCGACCAGGTGCCGGGGGCGCAGGCCGAAACGGTCCTCCATCTCGCGCGCCACCTCGTACGCCAAAAGCGCGCCGGCGCAGTGGCCGTAGAACGCGAACGGCGCCACGCAGTACGGGCGCAGCGCCACCGCGCACGCGCGAACGAGGGAACGCGGGTCCTGTGGGAGCTCCTCCCAGTACCTGTCCTCCCTTCCGGGTAGCTGGACGGCGACGACCTCCACGGACTCTGGCAGCGCCTTCGTCAGCGCGTTGAACGCCGAGGCGCCTCCGCCCCCGTAGGGCAGGCAGATCAGGCGCAACGCGGCCGACTCGCGTACCGCGCGGCGAATCCACAGTGATTCCGTGATCAGGACATCGTCGCCGGACCGTGTATCCGTCGGCGTCATCTTCGCCACCTCTGGGAAAAGGCCCGTTGTGTCGGCGGGCAGCCTGCCACGCGCTCAAGGAGGCTGTAAACAACAGGCCGCGCACACCACCGATACGCAGGCGGAACGCGGGAGAGACGGTGGACATCCCGGTGCCCGGTGTCCCGCCGGGCGTGACACGCGAAAGCCCGCCACTAAGCTGCGCCCGCCTCCACAGCCGGGGGCGGACCCGCCCACCGACGGCCGAGAAAGGGAACGACATGCGCGTGCTCTTCGCGACCTTTCCTCTCCACTCCCACCTCCTTTTCATGGTGCCGCTGGCATGGGCCCTGCGCTCCGCCGGCCACTCCGTGTGCGTGACCGGCCATCCGGAGACGGCGCCCTTCGCCGCACGCGCCGGCCTCCCCTTCGTCTCCGTCGGCGAGCCCTACAGGGGCTGGGAGCTGATGCGGCGAAAGGAGGAGTCGGGCACGGCCGGGTCCGACCGGTTCGTCGTCAGGCGAGAGCACATCTCCGGCGATCACACATGGGAACAGGTCAAGGAGATGCAGGAAGGACAGGTGAAGCTCGGCGACCTGATCCACGGGCCGACCATCACGGACCTCACCGCCTTTTGCCGGCGGTGGAGGCCCGACCTGGTGATCTGGGATCCGATGTTCCCCGCCGCGCCCATCGCGGCCGAGGTCTGCGGAGCGGCCCATGCCCGGTTCCTTCCCGGGCAGGACTACTCCGGGTGGCTGCGTGAGGAGTTCCTCCGGCTCAACCGCGCGCGCCCCTCGGAGGAACGCGAGGATCCCGTGGCCCGGTGGACGGGAGCCTGGTCCTCCCGGTACGGGGTGGAGTTCTCGGAGACCATGCTGCGTGGGCACTTCACCATCGACATGCTGCCCGGGTGGGCCCGCCTGGACGCGGGTCCGGCGCCCTTGGAGATGCGCTACCTCCCCTACGACGGACGGGCCGTGGTCCCGGACTGGCTCCGCGAGGAGCCCCGTGTCCCCCGGGTCTGTCTCACCCTCGGCATCACCGCGCCTCGTCATCCCATTTTTCCCACGGCCTCTCCCGAGGACCTCCAGCAGATCCTGGACGCGCTGGCGGATC
>CALGOD010000970.1 GCA_937957845.1 uncultured Nocardiopsis sp. | reverse complement strand
GGGTCTGGTCGACGGTGTCGCGCAGGGCCGTGGACGTGTCCGGGTAGACGGGCAAAGAGGGCAGATTGGCGGCGAGGTCGGGGCTCAGGTGCACGGCGGCGCCCGGATAGGCCAGCGGGTTGGAGCTCAGCTCCATGCGCAGTCGTCGGTCCCGCTCGATGGACTGCTCCCACACGAGCCCGGCGACCAGGACCGGGACGACGAAGAGCACTCCGGCCGCCAACGACCATGACGGGGCGGTCCGGACCCGCGTCAGACGTGTGACACCGCCGTCCACGAGTCGGCTGGTGGCGAGCGCGGCGGCGAAGGAGACCCCCAGGATCAGCAGTCCGCCGGACAGGGACGGGCGCTCCAGCCCGGTGATCTCCAGGTAGAAGACCAGGATCGGCCAGTGCCACAGGAAGAGCGTGTACGCGTGGCCGCCGAGCCACGTGAGGGGACGCCGGCCCAGGAGGCGGTTCGCGGACAGAGGGTCGTTCTCTCCCTCCGAGCCCGCGACGATGATCAGGAGGGCCGCCAGGGTCGGCCACAGTGACGCGTACCCGGGATAGGGCAGAGAGTCACTGATGACGAGTCCGCAGACGGCCAGCGCGACCAGTCCGATCCATCCGGCGGCCAGACGCATCCAGCGGGGCAGGCGTACACGGTGGACGACCAGGGCCAGTACGCCGCCCAGGGCGAGCTCCCACAACCGTGCGCCCGTGTCGAAGTAGGCCCACACGGGCTCGGTCGCGGTGATCCACAGCGAGTACCCGAAGGAGGAGGCGAACACGGCGGCCACGGCGACCAACGCGGCGGGGCGCACGCTCCGGCCCAGCCATCGCGCGAGCAGGGCCGCGCCCGTGATCAGGACGGGCCACAGCAGGTAGAACTGCCCCTGGACCGCCAGGGACCAGAAGTGTTGGACCGGGCTGGCCGCGGCGTTCTCCGCCATGTAGTCGACCGATCCCAGTGCCAGGTGCCAGTTCCCGTAGTACAGGGCGGAGGCCTGTACGTCACCGATGATCTCGGTCCACCGCGAACGAGGAACGAACAGGTGGGCGCCGACCAGGACCGCGGCGAGCACGACCGCGCCCGACGGGAAGAGGCGCTTGACGAGCTTGCTCCAGAAGGACCCGAAGGCGATCCGTCCGTCACGCTCCATCGTCCGGACCAGGGACCCCGTGATGAGGAAACCGGTGAGCAGAAGGAAGACGTCGACGCCGCCGGAGACCGTGCCGAACCAGATGTGGTAGACGGCGATCAACAGGGCGGCGACGGCACGCAGCCCCTCGATGTCGGAACGGCGCCTGGTCGTGGGTCTGACGGGTGTTCGCGATACGTCGTCGGGGTGGTTCTGGGCAGGAGAGGGCACGGATCAGCCTTGGGCTCGACAGAAGGAGGGGCGGGGCGCGTGGCCGACGGTCGCGGCCGGAGGCCGACCGGGGAGATGGTCGGCGCCTGGGGATGGCGTCCTGCGGGTCCAGTATCGGCGGAGCCCGACAGTGCCCTGTCGAGAGCGCCGAGCATGTTGCCGAGTCGAGATGGAATCTGTGTGAATGCGTGCCCTGAACAGGGAAAATGCGTGCCCTGGGTCACATTGGGAGGCATTGCGCGGGAGCCTGTGGGCGAAAACGGGG
>CALGOD010000969.1 GCA_937957845.1 uncultured Nocardiopsis sp. | reverse complement strand
AATCCCTCACTTCAAGTCGCCATCAGAACACTCACGGTGAGAGTTCCTCGCGCGGGGGTAGGACACCTTCCGTGCCCATCCGCGGACCACCGCCCACTGCGATGTTCCCTTCGGAAAGGCCTTCTGTGAGTGCGCACGCCACCTCCGTCGACCTGGGGACCTACGGGGTCTGGATCTCCAGGTCCGACCTGACCGCCGACGTGGCCACCGAGATCGAACGTCTGGGCTACGGCGCCATCTGGATCGGCGGCTCCCCCGGAGCGGAACTGGGAGAGGTGTCCACGGCCTTGGCCGCGACGTCGCGGATCGCGGTCGCGACCGGCGTCGTCAACATCTGGAACGCCGACGCCGCGACCGTGGCCGACTCCTTCCACCGGATCGAGTCTCGCTACCCCGGCCGGTTCCTGCTCGGCGTCGGCGCCGGACACCGCGAGGCGAACGGCCCCCAGGCCGCCCGTCCCTTCGGGGCCGTGGTGGATTACCTGGACGTCCTCGACGCGAGGGGCGTCCCCCAGGACCGGCGTGTGATCGCCGCCCTGGGGCCGCGCATGCTCCGGCTGTCCGCCGAACGCGCCGCCGGCAGTCACCCCTACCTGGTCACTCCGGTGTTCGCGCGCACCGCCAGGGAGGACCTCGGCGATCGTCCGCTCCTGGCCCCTGAGCACAAGGTCGCCCTGGGACGGGCTCCGGAGCGGACCAGGAAGGTGGGCAGACGGGCACTGCGCCCCTACCTCGACGCGGGACTGGTCAACTACCTGTCCAACCTCCGTCGCCTCGGCTTCACCGACGCCGACTTCGACGGAGGTGGAAGCGACACGCTGGTCGACGCCTTGGTGGCCCAGGGCGACCCGGAGTCGGCCGCGGCCCAACTGCGCGCGTACCTGGAGGCGGGTGCGGACCACGTCCCCGTCCAGCCCCTCTCCGAGGACGGAGGGCCTCTGTCGACCCTGGCCCGACTCGCCCCCGCGCTGGGTCTGGAGCCGCGGGGCTGAGGCGGACACCGCACCCCCACACGGGTCCGGGCAGGTACGACGCCGGTCCTTTGGGCTCTGAGGGCTCACACGCGGATCGCGATCCCGGTCTTCCGTGGCTCTTCGTGAGCGGACGGCGGACTCGATGTCAGGTCCTGGGTCGATGCTCGTCGCACCGGCGCCTCGTGCTCGTCGACGCTACGTGCCGCGCAGGTGGTCGCGCAGGCTCCGCGCCACCCACGCCATGAGCGCCTCGGCCCCCGGCTGGTGGAAGGCGGGCACACGCGACTCGGTGAGCACGGCGACCGCGAAGGTCTGACCGTCGTCGTGTTCGACCACCCCCACCTCGTGGCGCAGGTTGAGCAGGGTCCCGGTCTTGGACGACCATCGGGAGGCGTCGGAGGCGAAGTCGGGCGCCAGACGCTGACGCAACATGTTAGCCCCCATCAGCTCGCGCACCCTGGAGGCCACCTCCGGGGCGATCCGCGAGGGCCGCCACAACGCCTCCAACAGGTTGGTGAAGGACCTCGCCGATCCCGAGCTGGCGCGGGTGACGTCGAGTTGGGCGATGGGGTGTCCGCGTCCGGCGGTGACCGCCCCGATGGCCAGGGAGTGGGCGAGGTGGACGTCTCCCGGGTCGAACCGGTCGACCGGGAGTTCGCTGAGTTCCCGGATCCGGTGCCGGACCGTGATCCCCGACAACCCGGCCGTGCGCAACGACTCGGCGATCCGCTCGGGCGGGGTCAGGTCGAACAGGATCTCCGCGGCCGTGTTGTCGCTCATGCAGGTGCTGAGGTAGAGCAGATCCTCGACACTGATCCCGACCGGGTGGCGGAACATGCTCAGGCCGAGAGGTCCGGGGACGGTGCTCTCACCCGGCCGCACGGTGATCCGCTGCGCGCCGTCGAGTTCACCGGCCCGTATCCGTTCGAGTGTGGCGACGGCGAGCGGGACCTTGACCAGGGAGGCCGTCGTGAACTCCAGATCCGGTTCGATGCCCAGTTCCTCACCGGTGTCCAGGTCCCGCACCAGGAACGAGCCCCGCAGCCCGCCCTCCTCCAGCTCCGCTCGTAGTTCCCGCAGCAGGGCCGTGGTGCTCACCTGACCGTCTCCGTTCCATTCTCCGCGCCCAGGCAGCGGGCGATGGCGCTCGCCATGAGTGTGCGTAGACGTTCGGCCTCGTCGCCGGTGTCGGCGACCACGTCGTAGCCACGGGCCAGTCGGATCCCGCCCAGCGGCCGCCAGTGCAGCCCCAGTTCCTCGGCCTGCCAGGAGGAGCAGAGCAGGAGATCGTCGGAGACGAGGACCTCCGCGGTGGCCGAGGCCAGGGATGCGGCGACGGTGACCTGTGTCGGACGCAGGCCCACGGAGTCGCGCAGCCGTGTCAGTCGGTCGCGCACGTGTGGGACGTCGTCCTCGGGTTGGAGCCAGACGCGGCGGCCCCGGGCGGCCGGCCTGTCGCGGGGCGGGCGCAACGTCTCCAGGTGGACGACCTCGGCTCTCGTCTCCCCCGCTCCGGCCAGTCCCAACGGGACCGACCAGGCGGCCTCGTCCGGCGGTACGCACGCCAGGGCTGCGCGGACCTCCCGTGTACCCAGGAGTTCGATACGGGTGGAGGGCGGGGCCGCGCGCGTCTCCAGGTGCAACCCCTCCTCACGGGCCTGGGCGCTCAACAGGGCGAGGTCCCGCGTGGAGCAGGTGTCGGGCACCGCCAGCCGCAGGGGTCTGAGCATCGCCCGCTCCGCGTCGTGCTCCATCTCCTCGGCCAGCCGGACCAGGCGTCGGGCCGAGGGCAGCATGTCGCGACCGAACTGGGTCAGGGTCGCCCTGCGGGTGG
>CALGOD010000968.1 GCA_937957845.1 uncultured Nocardiopsis sp. | reverse complement strand
CCCGCCCTGGTGGAACTGGTCAACTCCTGCTACCGGGGCGATGTGTCCAAACAGGGCTGGACCACCGAAGCCGACCTGCTCGACGGTCAACGGATGGACGCCGACGGCATGACGGAACTGTTGGAGCGCACCGACACCATCGTCCTGATCGCCGAAGCCGAGGGGTCCATCGTGGCCTGCTGCGAACTCCAACACAGCACCGACGGCGCCTACTTCGGCATGTTCTCGGTACGACCCACCATTCAAGGATCCGGACTGGGCAAGCGCGTACTGGCCGAGGCCGAGGACACCGCGGCCCGCGAATGGGGCTGCCGTCTGATGCGGATGAAGGTGCTCAAGCAGCGCCCGGAACTGATCGCCTGGTACGAACGGCGCGGCTACACCAACACCGGCAGGACCGAACCCTTCCCCTACGGGGACGAGACCTTCGGCCGACCCAAACGGGACGACCTGGCCTTCGTCGAGCTCACCAAGGAACTGCCCGCACCCTGACCCGCACCGCCCGCCTCACCCCTGTTCGAGGTTGGCCGACATCCGCTTCAGCACGCTGACCGCGACCCGGTACTCCTCGTCGTCGATATCACGCGAGATGCGACGATGCGCCTCCTGCACCTTGGCGAAGAGGGCCTCATGCCGCTCCTGGCCCGCCGGTGTCAGCTCCAGGGAGACCAGCCCCCGCACCCAGCCGCGCTGACGCAACCGCTCCACCACCGGCGCCACGGTGTACTCGTCCTCCTCCAAGAACGGGGCCAGGGCACGGTCCAGGTCGGCGATGGTCCCCGGATCGGTGTACAGGGAGTGCAGTACCTGCCAGTGGCGACGCCCCAACCCCTGCGAGGCCAGGATCCGGTCGAAGTCGTTCTCGATGAGCCGGTCCAGGTGTTTGAGCCAGTAACCGATCGGCAACTCGGACATGGAACTCCTCCATCGTGCTCCGCGGCTCCTCTACGGTCCGCGATACCGCCACTGCCGACGACCTTCCCCCCAGGCACCCGGGCGTCCTTCCCCCACCTGGGGCAAGGTGCGTGCCCCGGCCGGGTCCGGTGCGCGCGCACCGACGAAAAATCCCCGACCCCACACCATGGCATGGCCACCCGTGCGAAGATGGGCACGACTCCGACACGAAGCACCCACATGGGCTTCCCGCCTCCTCGGCCCGCTCTCGGCCACCGCGCGGGCGGGCGGAACCGCGGGGCCCGCGAGCATCTCGACGCCCCCGGCCAAAGCGTGCGAAAGCCCGTTCTACTGCAAGGGAAGGAACGGTCCGATTTCCGTGAGCCCCCACCCCCCTCTCTCCGCACAGATACCCCACCCCGGCACAGAACCCGCCCCCGCCGCGCCGATCCGTGTCCTGGTCGTGGACGACCACGCGCTGTTCCGCCGCGGTCTGGTCTCCGTTCTGGGGGACGAGGAGGACATCGACGTGGTGGGAGAGGCCGGCGACGGCGAGGAGGCCGTCGGGCTGGCCACCGAACTACGTCCCGACGTGGTCCTCATGGACGTGATGATGCCGCACACCAGCGGCATCGACGCCTGCTCGAGCATCCGCGAGGCGGTGCCGGGCACCCGTTTCGTCATGCTCACCATGAGCGACGAGGAAGCCGACCTGTTCGACGCCCTCAAGGCCGGAGCGGCCGGGTACCTGCTCAAGGCCATCGGCGTCACCGACATCGCCCGGGTGGTGCGCTCCATCGCCGACGGGCAGTCCTTCATCAACCCCGCGATGGCCACCAAACTCATCGCGGAGTTCGCCGAGCTGGCCACACAGGAAAGTGGCCCGCCCAGCCGACCGACCATCCCGGAACTGACCCGACGCGAGACCGAGGTCCTGCGGCTGTTGGCGCACTCGTTGAACAACCGGGAGATCGGTGAGCGGCTGTTCATCACCGAGAACACGGTGAAGAACCACGTGCGCAAGATCCTGGAGAAACTCCAGGTGCACTCGCGCACCGAGGCCGCCATCTACGCGGTCCGCGCCGAGTACATCAACTAGCGCGCGAGGCCCTCCACCGGCACCGTGAAGGGGCAGGAGCCCCTCTTCGCCACACCACCGACGTCAAGGCCCCACACCTGGACCCGGGGTTCAGACCCGGCACAGGATCGCGCCGCGGGGCACGACGAACACCCCGTCCCGATCCCTGCTCCACGCCTTCCAACCAGCCGATATACGCTCCAGGTCCTCCCGGGTGGCCTCGCCCTCCTCCACCGCCTGCCGGCCCATGTCCGATTCCAGGATGCGGTCGGCCCACATGCCGCCCCACCAGGCACGACGATCGGGGTCGGAGTGGTTCCACACCTCGGCCACATAGGTGACGTCCTCGAACCCGGCCTGTCGCGCCCAGGCGAGCATGTGTCGTCCCGCGTCTGGTTCGCCGCCGTTGCGGCGGGCGATGCGCTGGTAGAGCCGCATCCACTCCTCCAGCTCGGGCAGAGGCGGATACCAATGCATTCCGGAGTAGTCGCTGTCGCACACGGCCACCACACCGCCCGGGGCGACCATCCGACGCATCCGCTCCAGTGCCCGGACCGGGTCGGCCACGTGCTGTAGGACCTGGTGGGCGTGGACGACGTCGAAGGAACCCTCGGGAAGGTCCAGGTCGTGGACGTCGGCCACCAGGAACTCGATGCCCTCCACCCCTGCCTCGCGCGCGGTGGCGCGGGCCAGCTCCACGGCCTCGGCCGAGGCGTCCACCGCGGTGACCCGCCCAGGGGCCACCCGGCGGGCCAGGTCCACGGTGATACTGCCCGGACCGCACCCCACATCCAGCAGCGAACGCCCCGGCACCATCTCACCGAGCGCGTAGGCCACGGAGTTCTCCGCGTCGCGCCAACG
>CALGOD010000967.1 GCA_937957845.1 uncultured Nocardiopsis sp. | reverse complement strand
TACAACCGGGTATGTGCCCAGGTGAAGGCGGCCGAAAAGGCCGGAGCCCGGGAACTGGCCCGGACATGGTCCGTTCCTGTTCACCGCGGTCCTCATCTTCCCTTCTTCCAGGGGAACATTCCACCGGCGAATGCACGTGCACCGGAAAGCATGCCGACGTATGGCGTCGAATGCGGAGATTCTGGTGGATCAGAAGCTATGACGCAGTGATCAATCCCGATCGACGGACGGTTTGTTATTGGCCGAAACCCGTTCGCGGTCCCGGGGCCGCAGAAGGACACGGTGGCCGCCCTCGAGGCCTGTCCTTCCCCACCCGGTCCCCGCGCCGCTCAAGGTCCGGCGCCCGTCAGGAGGCCGAGGGATCGGGGACGGTGTGCTCGACCCGCTCCCGCATGCTCAGCAGGGGCAGGAACACGTGGGCCAGGGGGCCGATGGCCAGGGCGAACACCAGCGTTCCCACCCCCACGGTCCCTCCCAGCAGGAACCCGGTGATCACGACGACCACCTCGATCACCGTCCGGGCCAGCCGCACCGACCACCCCCGCGCGGCCAGGCCGGTCATCAGGCCGTCCCGGGGTCCGGGGCCCAGCCGGGCTCCGATGTAGCAGCCGGTGGCCACCGCGCACACCACCACCCCGAGTCCCAGCAGTGCCACTCGCACCCATAGGGAGTCGCTCTCGGGCAGCGATCTCAGGAACAGGTCCATCGTCAGACCCACCACGATCACGTTGCTCAGCGTGCCCAGGCCCGGCTTCTGACGCAGAGGGATCCACAGCAGCATCAGCATGCTGCCGACGAGCACGTTCCACGTGCCGATGGACAACCCGGTCTGGTGGGACAGGCCCTGGTGCAGCACGTCCCAGGGCATCGAGCCCAACTCGGCGTGCACGAGCAGGGCAGCGCTCAGGCCGTACAGGACCAGGCCCGTGTACAACCGGACCAGACGTCGTAGCCGGGGGCGGGGCAGGACCGGCGTGATCAACACCCGGCTCAGGAGGTCGGTGGCCGAGCCACGGCCGGGAGGGGGTTGTTCGGTCACGGATACCCGCCTTTCATTCCTGGGATCGTCGGACGAGCGTTCGCACGAAGGCATGGGGCCACGGAGGAGCCACGGTGTACGCGGGACGGGGAGGACGTTCCCCGGATCGCCCGAGTGGCATGGGAAAAGCCCCTGTCCGCGGTGGGGACAGGGCGTCATGCCCGCGATCTTCCAACGAGGCCTTCTCCTTGCATCATAGGGGCCGATAGGAGGCCACTTCGGTATCGTGACGAATGTGGCGCTTTAAGAGAAGTGCCACTTTCGGGTAAGTGGCCTGGTTTATGGCAGGCAGGAGGAGGAAGGGTGGCGCGACAGAGCGCGTACCGTGCGGCGGAACGCTCCGGGGGCGGGACCCGGCGGATCAACGGCCGCCTCTTGGCCCGCCTCATCGGCGAGGCACGGGTGGAGCGTCCCTACTACCTGGCCATCGCCCGCGCCGTCAGTGGGCTGATCCTGGACGGCCGGGTCCCCAGTAACACACGGCTGCCCGCCGAACGCGACCTCGCGGAGGCTCTGGGCGTCAGCCGCAACACCGTCACCGCGGCCTACGCCTGGTTGCGTGACAACAGGTACCTGGAGAGCAGGCAGGGCGCGGGCAGCTGGACCGTCCTGCCCGACTCCGGTACCGGACGGCCCTCGCCGTTCGTCCCCGCCACCGAGCACATCGACCTGGGCGTGGCCGCGCCGCCGGCCGTGGAGGGGCTGCGCGCGGCGGCCTTCCAAGCGGCCGAGCAGTTGGCCGCGCACGTGGGAGGGTTGGGCTACTACCCCTACGGGCTTCCCGAACTGCGGCACGCCATCGCCCGCCGCTACGTCGAGCGGGGGCTGCCCACCACCCCGGAGCAGATCTTCGTCACCAACGGAGCGCAGCAGGGCGTCGCGCTGGCCATGGACCTGCTCGTGCAACCCGGTGAGGAGGTACTGGTGGAGTCGCCGACCTACCCGCACGCGCTGGACGCCGCCCGGCGCAGCGGGGCGAGGATCCGCACCATCGGAGTGACCCCACAGGGCTGGGACATGGAGTACCTCGTCGACGCCTTCCGTCAGTGGAAGCCGGGCCTGGCCTACCTCATCCCCGACTTCCAGAACCCCACCGGCGCCCTGATGGACGACGACGAACGCCGCGTCCTGGTACGTGAGGCGCGCCGGGCCGACACCCACCTGGTCATCGACGAGTCGGTCGCGGAGTTGGCCATCGACTCCGGGGACCTGCCCGCGCCGGTGGCCGCCCACGACACCGAGGGCCGGGTGCTGATGGTGGGCTCCGTGGCCAAGCTGCTGTGGGGCGGGCTGCGGGTGGGGTGGGTGCGCACGACGGCGCCGATGGTGTCCAGGCTGATGGCCGTCCGGCAACGCTTCGACCTGGCCGGGTCGGTGGTGGACCAGCTCACCACCACCCACCTGCTCTCCGACGTGATGCGCATCCGCGCCGAACGCAGCCGCCAACTGCGTCGTAACCGCGACGCGCTGTTGCACGCCCTACGTGAACGGCTGCCCGACTGGCGCTCCAGCGTGCCCGGGGGAGGGCTGGTGTTGTGGGCGAAACTTCCCCATCCGATGGCGACCGAGCTGTCCGCGGCCGCCGTCCGCTACGGGGTGCACCCGGCGGCCGGCCCGGTGTTCGGCGCCGACGGCACCTTGGAGCGCTACCTGAGGCTGGCCTACACCCAGCCGCCGGACGTGCTCGCGGACGCGGTGGAGCGCCTGGCCGCCGCCTACACCCAGACCCTGGCCCACCCGGTGCAGCCCCGGGGCGGGCTCTACGTCTGAGGGCGTCCGGGGTGGGTCCCGGCCGGGGTGACGAACCGTCGGGCGAAGCGCACCACCTCGTCGAGCACCTCGTCGCGGTTGGTCTCGTTGAACACCTCGTGCCGGGCCCCGGGGAAGACGCGTGCGGTGAGGTCCTCGCCCATGAGGGAGGAGATGCCCACCTCGGTGTCCCGCACCGGCACGAGTCGGTCGTCGGACCCGTGTACCCACAGCAGCGGCAGGGTTCCCACGCTTCCGGCCTCCAGGCCCCGCTCCATCTCGGTGAGCAGGGCCTGGACGGTGGGGCGCTTGAAGGGGCCGTGCCAGACCAGTTCGTCGGCGGTGTAGGCCTGGCCCACGGCGGGGTCCCGCGAGAGCGTGGACGGGTCGATGGGGGTGTCGGGGATCTCCTCGGCCGCGGCGATCCGCTCCAGGGAGGACCACCGGCCCAGGACCGGGCCCGACAGCACCAGGGCGCTGAGCTCCTCGGGGTGGGTCTGGGCGTAGCGGGAGGCGATCAGGCCGCCCATGGAGTGGCCGATGAGTACCAGCGGAAGGGTCCGGTAGGCGGTGCGCGCCTGGGTGATGAGGCGGTGCACGTCCTCGACCACACCCGCGTAGTCGTCGATCAGCACCCGCTCACCGGAGGAGAGTCCGTGTCCGCGGTGGTCGGCGCCGTAGACCACCGCGCCCGCCGAGACCAGGTCGGCGGCCACCTGGTCGTACCGACCCAGGTGTTCGCCGTAGCCGTGGACCAGTACCGCCAGCCAGCTCGGCTCGCTCCCGGTCGGGGCCCAGGCCCGCGCCGCCAGCCGTCCCGAACCATCGGGCCCGCCGGCCAGGGCCCACTCGCGTGTGGTGATCACCGTGTCCTGCCTCCTGTCAGTGCCTTCGTCGGCGGCGACCGAGGGTCGAACCCCGGTCGCCGGGAGAGTCACCCTACGGTGTGGAGGGTGCGTTACGGGGGAAGGGCGATAGTAGACCTTCGTGCAGGCCCGGGTGGAGGCGAGCACCGGGGAGGGAACGGTGCCCACCGAGTCCGTGACGATCATGGCCGTGCAGGCGTCCTCTGTGGCGACGTGCTCGCGCGTTCACCCACGAACCGCGCCATATGGTGCAGTTCGTGGCTACTCGTCGTTAAAGGGGGATCTTCTGCGCTTATCCATGGGTATGTCTCGTGTGGGTGCCTTCCCGCACGAACCACCCGTCAAATCGGATTGGAGAGGGTGACGCCCGTGTTGGCCGACTCCTATGGGCGAGTGGCGACCGACCTGCGGGTCTCGCTCACCGACCGCTGTAACCTCAGGTGCACCTACTGCATGCCCCCCGAAGGACTGGAGTGGCTGCCCAAACCGGAACTGCTCACCGATGACGAACTCCTTCGCCTCATCCGCATCGGTGTGAACCTCCTCGGCATCACCGAGGTGCGTTTCACGGGCGGCGAGCCCCTGCTCCGACGAGGCCTCCCCGCCATCATCGCCGGGACCACCGCGCTGTCGCCCCGGCCCCGCACAGCCCTGACCACCAACGGCATCGGACTGGCCCGTATGGCGCCCGCGCTGGCGGAGGCCGGTCTGGACAGGGTCAACGTCTCCCTCGACACCCTCCGACCCGACGTGTTCGAGACACTGGCCCGACGCCGCCGTCTCTCCGACGTCCTCGACGGCTTGGCCGGGGCGGCCGACGCCGGGCTCACCCCCGTCAAGGTCAACGCGGTCCTCATGCGCGGAGTCAACGACGGCGAGACCACCGACCTGCTCCACTACTGTCTGGAGCGCGGTTACGAGCTGCGTTTCATCGAACAGATGCCACTGGACGCCCAGCACGGCTGGCGGCGCGACACCATGATCACCGCCGAGGAGATCCT
>CALGOD010000966.1 GCA_937957845.1 uncultured Nocardiopsis sp. | reverse complement strand
CTCCTCGTCTCTATCCCCGCCATACACATGTCCTTCAGCGACCCCCAGGTGCTTCTGGGGATCCTGAGCTTTCTCGTGGAGCTGTCGTACGGGCTGCTGATGGCCGGCACGCTGGTCGCGCTCATGATCGCGGTGGCCTCCAAGGCCACCAGGTCCCCACGGCCAAGGCACGTTCCGGCCACCGGCCCACATCCCGGTCACGCACACGCGCAGCCGCCCGCGTTCGGCCATTCCCACCATGCGTCGCACGACCATGGCCGCCCCCACCCCGCCGAGCACGGCCCTCCTGCGGGCCCGGCCGCCCACGGCGGCGGACCGGCCGTATACGGCGGTGACCCACCCGTCCACGGTGCCGGACCCGCGGCCCACGGTGGTGGGCACGGGCACGGCAAGTACTCGGCGGACACGGGCCCCGGTGAGAGCGGAGGCCCCGGCGACGGCGGTGGCGGGGACGGCGGCGGAGGGGGCGACTGACAGAGCGGGAATCCCCGGCCGGTTCAGGCGGGACGCGTGTAGACCAGTGAGTACCGCCAGAACAGCAGGCGGCGCAGCCGGGCACCGGGCAGACGCTCGGCCGCCTCGCCGGCGATCTCGCGCAGACTCATCCGCGCATCGCGCACGGGCATCCGGGCCATGCCTCCCACCCTGCTCGGATCAGGGACCCCGGTGAGGACACGACCCAGGCGCAGCCCGACGCCGACCGCCCACTCCGGTCCCAGAGCGGCCAGACCGGCCACCCTGTCCGCCACGCCCTCCTCCCGGTACAGACCAAGGATCGCCAGGGTTCCGCCGGGAGCGAGGGCGGCGGCCATCCGTTCGAGGGAGGGCCCGAACGGCATGTGATGGACACTGGAGACCGCGCTGACGAAGCCGTACTCCCCCGGAGTCGGGTCCGCCTCCTCCAGGGAGACCGCACGGTAGTCGACCGGAAGCCGCGGCGGTGTCGTCCGGCGGGCCAGGGAGATCATCCGCGGTGAGGGGTCGATCGCGTCGACCCCGACACCGCGGACGGCCAGTGCCCGGGCGAACCTGCCGCCGCCGCACCCGACGTCGAGCGCACGGGTGCAGCGTGGGGGCAGATGGCGGAGAAGGTGGCCGTGGTAGTGACTGTTGTGGTCCCAGGAGAGGTCGATGGGGTTCGGGGGAAGGGTGCTGCTCATACGATCGGGGGTCACCCGGCCTGGCGTTTGGCTCCCAACGCCTCCATCGCCGTGACGGCGGTGGCCACGGTCTGGTGAACCGGGACCTGTCGGTGTAGGCCGACCAGGCGGACGACCTTGTTGACGCGTTCGTTCAGCGCGGCCAGCGCCAGCGCACCGCCCAGCTCACGGACGGTTCGGTAGGCGTTGATGATCACGTTCAACCCACTGGAGTCCATGAACTCCAGTCCGGCCATGTCCAGGATCAGCCAAGGACCGTGGTCCTTGACCGCGGACTGGATGTGCTCTTGGAGGTCGGCGGCGGTCGCGATGTCGAGCTCCCCCTCGATCGCGACGATGACGCTGCGGCTCTCCACCCGCGTGCTCAGCCCAAGCCTGTGCACGTTCACTCCTCCCGGCCCCGCTGTGAGATGGTGAAGGGGCCCTTCGTTTTAACCATACGCAGGAGCACGGACCACGCTCGCCCGGTCCGGCACCACTCCCACAGAACCGGACCAACGAGGGGGAACGCTTACCGTCCGCGAGCCTGGTAAGTCGTTGGACACTCACGGTATAAGCGAACCGCCCGTTCGGGAATGGCATACCGGAAGAAATTTTCGCCTCCCGGGCACGAACTTCACCCCGAGTAGGCGTGACAACACGTTCACACTGGGGCATTTCACGACTTGGGAGCCGCCGAGGATACATGTTCGTCACCTGTCGTCTCCGTGGGTGACGGATGCCCTCCCCCCTGGCTCTCACCCCTCGGAGGAACGCTCCCCCCGGGCGAAGGAGTCCAGCAGAGCACGTGCGGCCAGGGTCGCCGTGGTCTCCCCCGCACGCACCTCCTCCTCCAGGCGCGGGAGGGCCCGGGCCACCTCCGGGTCCCGCAGGAAGGCGTCCATCAGCTGGTCCCGGACCTGGTCCCACATCCAGCTGACCCCCTGACGGCTGCGACGCTCGGTCAGGGCACCGTCCCGTTCGAGCGCCGCCCGGTGCTCGACCACCTGGTCCCACACCTCGTCCAGCCCGTCCCCCGTGAGTCCGCTGCACGTCAGCACCGGCGGACGCCACTGGGGATGCTGCGGCTGGAGCAACCGCAGCGCGCGCGACAGCTCCCGGGCGGCTTTGCGCGCGTCGTCGACGTGCGGGCCGTCGGCCTTGTTGACCGCGACCACGTCGACCAGTTCCAGCACGCCCTTCTTGATCCCCTGGAGTTGGTCACCGGTACGGGCCAGGGTGAGGAAGAGGAAACAGTCGACCATGGCGGCCACCGTGACCTCGGACTGACCGACGCCCACGGTCTCCACCAGCACCACGTCGAAACCCGCCGCCTCCATGAGCAGCATGGTCTCCCGTGTCGCCCGGGCCACCCCGCCGAGCGTTCCCGCCGTGGGCGAGGGCCGGATGAACGCGTTGGGGTCCACCGACAACCGCGCCATGCGGGTCTTGTCACCCAGGATGCTGCCGCCGGTCCGTGTGGAGGAGGGGTCCACGGCGAGCACCGCCACCTGGTGCCCCTCCCCGGTCAGTTTGGTGCCCAGCGCGTCGACGAACGTGGACTTGCCGACCCCGGGCACGCCGGTGATCCCCACCCGGTGGGCCTTGCCGGTGTGCGGCAGGAGTCGGACGAGCAGTTCCTGGGCGGCCCGGACATGGTCCTGGCGGCGGGATTCCACCAGCGTGATCGCGCGCGCCAGGGTGGGCCGGTGCCCCGACAGCACCCCCTCGGCGAGGGCCGCCACGTCCACCGGACGGCGCCTTCTCGCACCGCGCGCTCCCGGCGCCGGAGCCCGGTCGTCCACGCTCTTTCGTCCTCCTCCCGGCCCTGGGGCCGCGTGTCCCTGTCCCACGTGCGATGACCGACGAACGTGGGGATCCGCCGTTCGGCCGCGAGCGGACCGGTCGGTGGGGCCTGCCGGTGGGGTCCACCGGTGGGGCCGGTCCCACCGGCCCCGTTCCTACCCCGCCTGCTCCTCCAGCTGGTCGATCAGGTCGATGGCCGCCTCGGCGATGACCGTCCCCGGCGGGAAGATCGCCGCGGCGCCCGCCTCCCGCAGCGGCGCGAAGTCCGCCGGGGGGATGACCCCGCCGACCACGATCATGATGTCCTCGCGCCCGAGCGCGGTCAGCTCCTCGCGCAGCGCGGGGACCAGCGTCAGGTGCCCCGCCGCCAGCGAGGACACACCGACCACGTGCACGTCGGCCTCCACGGCCTGCGCGGCGACCTCCGCGGGGGTCTGGAACAGCGGACCCACGTCCACGTCGAAACCCAGGTCGGCGAAGGCCGTCGCGATCACCTTCTGGCCCCGGTCGTGCCCGTCCTGGCCCATCTTCGCCACCAGGATGCGGGGACGGCGCCCCTCCTCCTCGGCGAACTCGTCCACCCTGCGGGTCACCCGCTCCATGAGCTCCGCCGCGTCGGCGCTGCCCGCCGCCTCGTCCCTGTACACACCCTGGATGGTACGGATCTGCCCCGAGTGGCGCCCGAAGACCTTCTCCATGGCGTCGGAGATCTCACCGACGGTGGCCTTGGCACGGGCCGCGTCCACGGCGGCGGCCAGCAGGTTGTTGGTCAGGGACTCGTCGGCCCTGGACTCTCCCGCAGCCGCCTTGGTCAGCGCCTCCAGCGCCTCCTCGACGCGCGCCTCGTCCCTCTCCTCGCGCAGACGGGCGAGCTTGTCCAGCTGCTGGGCGCGCACCCGCGTGTTGTCGACCTTGAGGACCTCGATCTCGTCCTCGGTGTCGGGACGGTACTTGTTGACGCCGATCACCGGCTGACGGCCCGAGTCGATACGGGCCTGGGTGCGGGCGGCGGCCTCCTCGATGCGCATCTTCGGCAGGCCGGCGTCGATGGCGGCGGCCATGCCCCCGGCCGCCTCCACCTCCTGGATGTGCGCCCACGCCTTCGTCGCCAGTTCCTGGGTGAGGCGTTCCACGTAGTAGCTGCCGCCCCACGGGTCGACCGACCTGGTCGTACCCGACTCCTGCTGCAACAGCAGCTGGGTGTTGCGGGCGATGCGGGCGGAGAAGTCGGTGGGCAGGGCCAACGCCTCGTCCAGGGCGTTGGTGTGCAGCGACTGGGTGTGCCCCTGCGTGGCGGCCATCGCCTCCACGCACGTGCGGACCACGTTGTTGAACACGTCCTGGGCGGTGAGCGACCAGCCCGAGGTCTGGGAGTGGGTGCGCAGGCTCAGCGACTTGTCCTTGACCGCGCCCATGTCCTTGACCAGGCGCGCCCACAGCAGGCGGGCGGCGCGGAGCTTGGCCACCTCCATGAAGAAGTTCATGCCGATCGCCCAGAAGAACGACAGGCGCGGCGCGAACACGTCCACGTCCAGTCCGGAGCGCTGACCGGCGCGGATGTACTCCACGCCGTCCGCCAGGGTGTAGGCCAGTTCCAGGTCGGCCGTGGCCCCGGCCTCCTGCATGTGGTAGCCGGAGATGGAGATGGAGTTGAAGCGCGGCATCCGCTGCGAGGTGTAGGCGAAGATGTCGGAGATGATCCGCATCGAC
>CALGOD010000965.1 GCA_937957845.1 uncultured Nocardiopsis sp. | reverse complement strand
GGCTGGGCGACCGCCTTGCCGGCCGCGCAAAGGAGTAGCGTTTCCTTTCAGCAGCCCTCGGGCCCCGCTTTCCGGTGCGATGGTGCGAACGCTCGGTGCGCCTCCGTCCCGGAGTCGGCGGACGCGCTGCCGACCTCCAGTGTGCGGGACGGGGACCGGCCGATCGGCGCACGCCACGGGTGTCGCGAAGAGAAGGCCCCGGGGTCTTCGAGACGGACCGGAAACGCCGTGGGCACCGAAGTTCCTCGTGCTCGGGTCGTCCGAGCGGAGGGGCCTCCTGGAGGCGAGGAGGAGCATGGGCGGGGACCGCGAAGGAGTACGGCCTAGGGTGAGGGCATGGCACGACTGCTCATCGTTCACCACACGGTCTCCCCCGCCACCCAGGAGTTGTTGGACGCCGTGCTCGACGGTGCCCGTGACGACGAGATCGAGGGAGTGGAGGTACGGACCGAGGCGGCGCTGTCGGCCACGGCCAGCGATCTGTTCGGCGCGGACGCCCTGATCCTGGGGACCCCGGCCAACATCGGGTACATGTCCGGAGCCCTCAAGGTCTTCTTCGACACCGTCTACTACCCCGCGCAGGAGACGACGAGGGGACTTCCCTACGGCCTGTACGTACACGGGGACAACGACACCGCCGGCGCGGTGCGGTCCGTGGAGTCCATCGCCAAGGGCATCGGTTGGGAGAGGCACCGTCCGCCGGTCACCGTGACCGGTCGTCCGGACGCCGGGGTACGAGAGGCCTGCTGGGAGTTGGGTGCCGTCACGGCGCTCGCCGCCCTGGAGCGCGCCTGATCCGGGACGCCCCCTGGAAACGGTGGACCGTGCCGACGGCTCTTCCCCCGGCTCGACTCCACGCCGGACACCCTGGCCGGTCTGAGTTATCTGGGCTGTCTGGGGTGAAAAGGAGGGGAAAGTCTGAGTAAGGGCTTGTTCGGTGATGTGTCTGGAGCGGCGTGGCGTCCCTCCCCGCCCCGAACACCGGGACAGGATGGACCGGGCCGCTGGCGACCGACCGGAAGCGAGGACCGGACGGGCGTCCGACGTCACCGACCACGTCCCCGAACACCCCTGACCCTCCCCTGCCAGGCACACCGCGTGGCCGCCCACCGGCCCAGGTCCTCAGGCCGCGCGGTGCCCTTTCCTTCCGAGGAGGGGCGCGTCAGTAGCCTCGCCACGCTCCTCGGTGGTAGTCGATCACCCGGGGATGCATGAGGGTGGTCTCCTCCACCTCCGCCTCACGGCGGTCCAGGGGAAAGACCTGGGCGGCGGCGAGCAGGGAGTCGTCGAGGAAACGCAGGTCGGGGGCGTCCTCGGGGACGCGCAACTCGGGAGCGCCGCCGGTGCCGGCGAGATAGAAGCCCCAGTTGCCGAACGTCGGCACGTCCACGTTGTAGGGGGTGGCGGCGAGTCCGGCGTCCTCCAGGGAACGCCCCACACCCCAGTAGGCCTCCGGAGCGAAGAAGGGCGAGCCCGCCTGCACCACCACACGACCCTCCTCGACCAGGGCCCGGGCCAGGAGCGAGGAGAACTCGACGGTGTAGAGCTTGGCGGTGCCGACGTCGGTTCCGTCCGGCAGGTCCGCGATGACCACGTCGAAACGTTCCCGGTTCTCGCGCAGCCACTGGAAGGCGTCGGTGTTGACGACCTCCAGGCGAGGATCCTCGAAGGAGTCCTCGTTCAGGTCGCTGATCACCGGGTCGGTGGAGGAGAGTTCGACCACGGCCGGGTCCAGATCCACCAGGGTCACCGAGGCCACGTCGTCGTAGGAGAGGATCTCGCGCAGGGCGAGGCCGTCGCCGCCGCCGAGCACCAGGACGTTCCCATGCGATCCCGCCATCGCCGGGTGCACGAGTGACTCGTGGTAGCGGTACTCGTCCAACGTGGAGAACTGCAGGTCTCCGTTGAGGAACATCCGCACGTCCTCGCCGTCGAAGGACCTGGTGATCACGATCTCCTGGTACTCGGAGCGCTCGGCGTGCACGATCGGGTCGCGGTAGAGGGCCTGACGTGCGTCCATCTCGAACTGGTCCGCGTAGAGGTAGGCCAGGCCGAGCAGGGCGACGATGAGGACCAGGCCGACGCCCAGGACCACGCGGGTGAGCCGGCCCAACTCCCCACGGAACAACCACAGCACCACGGCCACCCCGACCACGGCGTTCAGCGCGCCCACCATCAGCGCTCCCCTGGGCAGACCCAGCAGCGGCAGCAGCAGGAACGGGAACGCCAGACCCCCGATCAGGCCGCCCACGTAGTCGGCCGCGAACAGGTCGGCGACCGCCTCGGAGGCCTCCTGCCTGCGGATGCGCTGGATCAGCGTCATCAACAGGGGGATCTCCATGCCGATGAGCACGCCGATGACGAACGCCAACAGGACCAGGGCCGGCTGGTAGGCGGAGAACCAGGCGAAGGCCCCGTACAACAGCAGTACGGAAAAGCCGCCGACCAGGGAGAGCAGGCCCTCGATCACCGCGAAGGACACGGCGGGACGCGACTGGAAGCGCTTGGACAGCAGGGACCCCACGCCCATGGCGAACACCATCACGGACAGGACCACGGAGGCCTGGGTGATGGTGTCGCCCAGCAGATAGCTGCCGATGGCGACGAGAGCCAGTTCGTACACCAGGCCACAGGCGGCGCAGACGAACACCGCCAGCAGCACGAGGAACCGGGCGGCCCGGGCCGGAACCGGGAGTCTGGGCCGGACGGGGGCCTGGGACTGGGTCACGTGGAGTACTTCTTTCGAGGGATGGGAGGAGGACGGAACCCGGTGTAGTGGCCGTTCCCGACCGCCGGGACCACCGGACGAGCGCGGTGTCGCGGACGGGTAGGGGACCAGGCGTCGGGAGCGGGTGCCGCCCCTGGAACGGCACCCTACTCCGCTCCGTCAGGGCCCCTACCAGGGACTACGGGGCCACGCGCACTACTTACCGAATCCGCTGCCGCCGCCGCGGGTGTCGCTGCCGCTGCCACCGCTGTTGGAGCCGCCGCCACCGCCGCCACCGAAGATGAAGAACCCACCACCGCCACCGCCGCTGCGGTTACGGCACTCCTCGGTGGGAGAGGGGCTCGGAGTGGACAGCCGTGAGGCGCTGTTGGTGGAACTCGTGGGGTCGCTCGGCGGTCGGCAGTCCGCCTGGTTGTTGTTGGAGCACGCCGTCAGCAGGAGCAACAGGACGACGATGCCGGCCGACATGAGAACCGTCGCCACGCTGCGGTTTCTGGGAGCCGTGGCTCCACCGGAGTAAAGGGCCATGTGTCTTCCTCGGGGGTCAGGGTGTCACGGTCGACATGGTCGTCACCAGTTCGCCGCTTTGGGGATAGGCGTGCCAGGTGCGCCAATGGAGTTGTTCTCCGCTGCCGAGGGTCAGGTGCAGCGCGGTGATCGCGAGAGGGTCACCGGGAAAGGTGACGAGCAACCCGCTCGGGGAACCGGTGACCTCGCGGTGGAGCCGGTTCACGCGGTGGGTCAGTTCCGTGTGGGACAGGAACTCCACCGAGGAATCGAAACGGTAACCGCCCATGTGGGGGCTTTCGGTGCTGGAGGGCAGTCCACCGGGCAGACCCGGCAGGCACGCCACGGTCTCCACCAGCGGTGCGTCCGCCGCAAGGTCCTTCGTCGTCGGCGCGCCGTCCGTCTTCACCGGTCCGTTCGCCGGGGAGGAGCCCGGCGGGATCAGCGCCGCATCCGTCGGTTCCGGTGTGACGACCACCTGGTGGGAGGCTCCGAGCACGCGCAGTTCGACCCGGGCGCCGGGCACCCGCAGCGTGCGGGAGGCCAGGGGGTCGACCAGCGGGTGGCCCAGGGTCCAGACCAGCTCGGCGGCGCAGGCGTCGACGAAGGGGACGCTGATGCTCGCGCGCACGTCCGGATCAGCTCCCTGGATAGATCGTGAAGGTTCCGGGGGCGACCTTGGTGCCGGTGCTGGCCTCCCAACCACCGTGGTCGAAGCGCTCGAAGGACAACAGCCTGCCGTCGTCGGACTCGTAGTCGGCGTAGTCGAGGCCGCCCGTGGCCTTGAGACCGGTGGTGCCCTCGGAGCGGTAGGAACCGCTGCCCTTCTCCTGGAGCTTGTAGACGACGCCCTCGAGTTCGAGGGACTTGCCTTGAGGGATGAGTTCGAGATCGGGGCGACCGGTCCACAGGGCGAGTTCCACGTCGGGGTCCTCCTCCACGGAGAGCCAGCGCTTGCCGCCCTCCACCTCCAGGAAGTGCTCCGACCAGGTGAAGCCGCCCTCGGAGAGGCGCAGGGTGCCGCGGATCCAGGTGCGTTCGTTGCCCCAGTCGATCATGTCGCCGGCTTTGAGGGAACGGGGATCGCCCGTGGTGCCGCCGCCGTCGTTGGCGAAGGGGTCCTGGGGCGGAGCCGGGCTCTGGGAAGGGGTTCCCTGGTTCTTGCGCTGTGCGTAGACGATGACGCTGACCACGATGGCGACGGTGAGGGCGATGACGGCGATGAGCAGCAGCAGGAGTGGGGTGATCATGTTCCTCGTTTCACGCTGGGGCAGGGGGATCGTGGTGTGCGGTACGGGGGAGTGATACCTCTCTTGTCCCCTGGGGCGGCAATCCTACTGATGCTTCTGATGCGGATTTCGGACTCGGGGTTCCGGACATGACCGAACGCGGACAGGAAAACGGCCGTTCAGAGGGGTTCTTTCCTCTGAACGGCCGTGGCGGGAGATGCTCCCGAACCGCTCACGTGTGGGGATCGCCCGTCTCCACCGGAAGGGAGTCGTCTCCTCCCCACAGGCTCCACGAGCCGGGGTACAGGCGTGCGCCGGAGTATCCGGCGTGTTCCAGGGCCAGCAGGTCGTGGCACGCGGTGACGCCGGATCCGCAGTAGGCGGTGATGGTGTCCGCGGAGTCCGCGCCCAGGGCGTCGAAACGCTCCCGTAGGGTCCGCGGATCGGCCAGGAACCCGTCGCCGTCCAGGTTCTGGACCCATTCGGCGCTGCGGGCACCGGGAACGTGCCCGGGGCGGGCGTCGACGGGTGCGGGTCGTTCGCCGGTGTAACGACCGTGGGCGCGGGCGTCGAGCAGCAGGTGTGCCGGGTCTTCGAGCCGGTCCCGTACGGTGTCGGTGTCCGCGATCCGGTCCGGCGGCCAGGGGACGGGGGTGCGGTCGACGGGGACGGGAACGACGTCCCCCTCCTCCAGTTCACCGGTCCACGCCTGGATCCCGCCGTCCAGGAAGGCCGCGGGCGTGCCGATGACGCGCAGCATCCACACGAGACGGGCCGCGACCGATCCTCCCGCGTCGTCGTAGACGATCACACGGGCGTCGTCGCCGATGCCCAGACGACCGAGGGCGTCGGCGAAGTCGGCGGGGGAGGGAAGCGGGTGGCGGCCACCCTCGGCACCGGCCGGTGCGGCCAGGTCGGCGTCCAGGTCGGTGAAGACCGCGCCCGGCAGGTGACCGGAGCGGTGGGCGTCACGGCCCGAGCGGCCGTCGAGGTACCAGCGGGAGTCGACGACGACGACCTGGTCACGGTGTCGGAGGAGCCAGTCGGCGGAGACGGCCACCGGAAGCGTCAGAGGTGCGGACATGGGTGACACCCTAACTCCGTGCCCGCTCGTGGAGGGTCAGTCCCGGTCCATGCGGTGCACGCGAAGGATCCACCACAGTCCCAGTGCCGGCAGGACCAGGGGGATGAACAGGTAGCCGCTGCCGAAGTTCGACCACACCGTGTCATCGGGGAACACAGCGGGCCAGAACACACTGGCGGCGCCCACCACCAGCACACCGACCGCCTCGATGGTGCACGAGACCAGGGCGACCAGGCGGGAGGTCCGTCCGGCCCGCGCCAGGCCGATCGCGGCCACCAGATAGATCACTCCGGCGATCAGCGACAGGGTGTAGGCCAGCGGTGCCTCGTGGAACTTCGTGGCCAGTTGGAAACCGCCCCGCGCGGTCGCGGCGAGCGCGAACACCGCGTAGACGGCGACGAGGACGCGTCCGGGGCCGGTACGAAGGGTCCTGGCGGCGGAGGTCTCAGACAACGGGGTTCCAGAGTTGTTCGAGCCGGACGAACAGGACCGGCAGGATCAGGCAGGCGAAGGCGATCACGGCGGGGCCCCACTTGCTGCGTTCCATGAAGCCCCACACCGCGCACGCGGGCGGCAACAGGGCCACGGTGGCCAGATAGGACACGAACATGACCGGTTCGGTGGGCATGTCGCCACCGATCATGGCGGTGGCGGAGACGGCCACCTGCCCGAGGACGAGCAGCCACAGCACTCCCATGCCGACCAGGTGGGGGACCACCATGGGCTGGTCGCGGAAGGTGGAGACGAGACACCAGCCGGCCATCGCCAGCGACACCATCTGAACCGTCATGGTCAGCCAGTCGACCACGCCGCCTCCGCTCGCCGTCCCTGTCTTACCGTGTCGCCCCTTCCCGTGGTGGCGGGGCGGCTTCTACGACACAGCGTAGTACCCGAAGCCGACCAGAACGGACCGGTACCGGCCACGGTGGAATAACGGAACCCGTTGACCAGGGAAGGCGTCTGTTCCTATGCGGGCCGGGTGGGCACCGGCACGTGCGGCGGGACCCTCTCGTCGGATAATGTCCTCGCAGCCGCGCGTGTTCCGTCCGGTACACGGGCCTCAGGCCGCGGTACGTCACAACCCCGCCCGTCGTGTACGAGAGACCGGAGCACACGAGTGTCCTATCCTCCACCCCCTTCCGGCCCCCAGCCGCCTCCCCACGGCGGCCCTCCCGGCCCTCCGCCCGGCGGTCACCCTCCCTACGGAGGACCCCCTCCGTATGGAGGGCCTCATGACGGACGGCCCCCGTACGGTGGGCAGCCTCCCCACGGAATGCCCCCGGGCCCACCCGGAGAGGGCTTCCCGTACGGGAAGCCTCCGAAGAAGGGCATGTCCACCTTCGCCAAGGTCGTTCTCAGCGTCGGCGCGTGCTTCGGAGCCATCCTCCTCGTGATCGGCGTCATCGTGTTCGCGGCCTTCCTGACCGCTGACGATGACGTCTCCTCCTCCGTCTCCACGACGGTGGAGGAGACCACACAGGAGGAGGCGGTGGAGGAAGAGGAGGAGCCCGAGGTCGAAGAACAGGGCGTCGGCATGACCGCCACCCAATCGGGCACCACGGGCGACGTCATCGACGACACCGTCTACACGGTGGTGGACGTGGAGATCACCAACAACGGCGACGAGCCCTTCAGCGTCAACCCGATGTACTTCACGACGGTGCTCTCCGACGGGACCGAGCGCAACGACTGGGCGGAGTCGGTCTTCGCCGACATCACCCTCTTCGCCTCCGGTGAGCTCGCACCCGGGGACAGTGTCTCCGGCCAGGTCGCCGTGG
>CALGOD010000964.1 GCA_937957845.1 uncultured Nocardiopsis sp. | reverse complement strand
GGATGCTCTCCAGCGCCTTTTACCGTCATGGCACGGTGTACGGCCTCGTTTCCGCCCCCGTGCCCGTCCCGAAGGGATTTCGCCATGCCAGGATCCGCCCGCGACACCAGCCCCGCCCTGTCCGCACTGACCAGGTTGATCGAGAACACGAGGGCGTCGGCTCGGAGCACGTCGGTGTTCGGGGACCCCGTGGTCTCCGGCGGCGCCACGATCGTCCCGGTCGCCCGGATCACGGCGCTGACCGTCATGGGCGGGGGCACGGGCCACCTGATCCTCCGCGCCGGTGGGGACGGCGCCGGAGGCACGGGTTTCGTCCGGGCCCGGCCCGCGGGCTTCCTCGTACTCGACGGGGAAGGGGCTCGGTTCCGTCCCATCCGACAGCCGGCGACCGCGCTCGCCCTCCCCCTGGCCGTGATCGCGGCGGTGACGGTCACCCGCGTCGTGGGCGTCTCGCTGCGCGAGGCCCGCCGTCGCCGTCGCCTGGCCGTCGGGGAGGGGCACAGGGCACGGCGGTCCGACTGAACCTCATGCGAGGGCGTCCGTCATCGTCGGAAAAGGCCCGACCACGAGAATCCGGCGCCGTTACGCGGTCATTCTCTGCACGAAGTCGAACAGACCCATTCCCCAGGCGAACACCGCGAACATCGCGATGATCACCACGATCTCCGTCCAGTTGAGAAAACGGCGCAAGGAGGCCCTGGGCACGTCGGTCAGTCGCACCCAGCTCAGCACGCCGAGCGTGATCCCGCCCAGCAGCACGATCAGCGGCAGCCACGGTGCCAGGAACGGATATTCCCCGACGACCGCGACCCCCGTCGCGCCCACGCCGAGCACCCCGGCCAGTCGCAGTGGCAGCACGTGCCGGATCCGGTCGAACAGGCGCGAGCGCAGTACCAGGAGCACCGAGAGAAGCCCGCACAGCAGGAGGTCGGGAAGCCCCGTGGCCAGGAGGCCCAGCGACACGGCGACGGCGCCACCGCTGACCGCGGTGCCCAGCACGATGCCCAGTAGGAGCCGGTCGGTGTTGTGGTAGGTGTCCTCGAAGCGCTCCGTGGCGACCTGCCCCGAGCGCCCCACCTCATAGTCGAGCCCGGACAACCCGCCCATCACCATCGCCACACGCGGCAGCGCCCCCACGCACAGCACCAGGGCCAGCCCCATGGAGCGGACACCCTGTACCGGCTCCACGAAGATCCCCACCGCGACGAGGATCCCCGCGGTCACGGCCACGATCCCGAGCCCGGCGATGTAGGCCAGTCCCGTCTCGTGCAGCGCCCAGCCCACCACAGCCACCAGCAGGGCACCGGACAGCGCGAAAGCGGTCATCACCAGGGGATCGGCGCTGGTCACCAGGCCGGCGGCGAGCGCGGCGGTGACCGCGCCCCACACACACGCCGTCGCGAACAGCACGTGGGCGACGGCGACCAGGGGTCTGCGTGCGGCGAGCAGCATCACCGCGATGGTGAAGAGCGTCCCCAGCGAGGCGACCCCGAGGTGGCCGGCGGAGGGACGCCACCACATCATCAGTCCCAGCAGCACCAGGGGCGCGATCGCCGCTACGAGAAGTCCGAAGGACAGCGTCGTGGTCGGGTTCCAGATGCGCGCGGTCTCGTCGACGCGGTCCTCGACGGCGCCACGGACGTCGTCCACGTGAGCGGGTCTGCTCCGTGCGGTCCGCCGGTCCAACACCAGCACGTCACCGTCGTAGACGCCCGCGCTCTCCAGGGGTTCGTCGAGATGGACCGGGGCCCCGTCCAGTGTGCTCAGCGCCCAACCCGCGGGCTCGACGCCCTCCTCCTCGGGAGCGCAGACCTCGATGATGCGGGGCATCAGCGTTGCCACGGGAACCGTTCCAGGAAGCGCCAGATCGGCCCAACGTTCCGGCCCGGTGACCGTGACCCGGCAGTATCCACTCACACCAATGGTTCCTTTGTCGTCGTCATGGGCGGTTGTCGCCTTTGGGGGTGAGACGAACGCGAATTAGGTGATTCGCGAGTATCGCGAGATCATCCTTAGCGTAGCCATCCAGACGCCATCCCCCGTAAGCGGACCGAAAGAGACCTCCTGTGGCGACGAGACCAGTCCCCCGCCCGGCTCGAAGCGTCCCGGCTGCCCCCGGGAACTCTCCCCTCGTCATCGCTACTCCCCCGCAGATGCCGGAGAACCCGCCGGCGTCGAGTTCCGGTGCCATGATCATCATGCCGATCATCACCGGCTCCGGTTCCCTGCTGATGTCCATCACCATGGGCCACCGTCCGCTGATGGCCGTCGCCGGTGTGATGATCATGATGGCCAGCGTGGTCGTCGGCATCATCATGTTCGTCGCCCAGCACAACGGTCCGCGCAAACGCATCCGCGAACAACGTGAACGCTACGTCGACTACCTGGACCAACTGCGTGAGATCGTCCGTGACGTGGCCTCGGGCCAGCGCGCCGACAACGCGTTCCGGCACCCCGACCCACAACTGCTCATCGACCCGGCCCGCTCCCGGGCCCGCCGGTGGGAACGGCGGGCCTCCGATCCGGACTTCCTCGACCTGCGCGCGGGCGTCGGGACGCGCCCCCTCGCCCGGCGACTCAAACTCAAGGTCGACACCTCCTCTCCGCTGATCGTCTACGACCCCGTCTGCCAGGGCGCCGCCGACCAGCTCATCGAGCTGTACGCGAACGTGCCGGAGATGCCGCTGGTCCTGCCCCTGCGCGAACACGGCGTGGTGTCGGTCGTCGGCGACCGTGAGGCCGCCCGGGGTCTGGCCCGTTCCCTCATCGCGCAGATGGCCACCTTCCACTCCCCGCACGACCTGCGGATCGGCGTGGTGCGCGACAACAAACTGCGCTCCCACTGGGAATGGCTGAAGTGGCTTCCGCACAACACCTTCGACGACGCCAAGGACGGGCCGATGCCCGCCCGGTTCGTTTCGGTGAACACCGTGCAGGTCGCCGAACTGCTCGCGGACGAGATCGAGCGGCGCACCGTGGACCTGCAGCGGCGCCGCGGTGCCCCTCCGGGACCGGGCACCCAACGGCTGGTCGTCGTCCTGGACGGCGAGTACCAGTCGACCCTGTCCGGCGTGCGGGCCGAACCACCCGTGACCTCCCTGGCCGACCTGGGCATCCACGTGATCGCGTTGGTCTCGGACCGACGTGAGGAACCGGAGGCGGTGGACCTTCGGCTGAGGATCGACGCCGACGGAACACTGGTCGAGGAGCCCGAGAACCCCGACGAGGAGACCGACTCCCCACCGCTCGAAGGCAGGGCGGACCGATCCAGCGTCGCCCACCTGACCTCCCTGGCCCGCATCCTGGCCCCGTACGGCATCGCGGTCACCGACGGCGACGACGCCATGCACTCCACCGTCGGGCTCCCGGAGATCCTGGGAGTGCCCGACGTCGCCCAACTGGACACCCGGCGCACCTGGCGTCGACGCAGCACCGGCGACTACCTACGGGTGCCGATCGGCGTCGGCCCCAGTGGGAACACGGTTCTGCTGGACCTGAAGGAGTCGGCGTTCGGGGGCATGGGCCCGCACGGCCTGGTGGTGGGCGCCACGGGTTCGGGCAAGTCGGAGATGCTGCGCACCATGGTGGCGTCGCTGGTCATCAACCACTCGCCGGAGTCGCTGGCCCTGCTGCTGGTGGACTTCAAGGGCGGTGCGACCTTCGCCGACACCGACCGGCTTCCGCACAGTGCGGGACTGATCACCAACCTGGCCGACGACGACTCCCTGGTCCTGCGGTTCCGCGAGGCGACCTTCGGGGAACTGGTGCGCCGCCAGCAGATCCTCAAGGACGCGGGCAACCTGCCCAACCTGCACGCCTACGAGGCGGCCCGGGAGGACGACCCGAGCCTGGCGCCCCTGCCCCACCTGCTGATCATCATCGACGAGTTCTCCGAACTGCTCACCGCGCACCCCGACTTCGCCGAGCTGTTCGTGGCCATCGGCCGTATCGGGCGTTCGATCGGCGTGCACCTGCTGTTGGCCACCCAGCGCCTGGAGTCGGGCAAGCTCAAGGGCCTGGAGTCCCACCTGTCCTACCGCGTGGGCCTGCGGACGTTCTCCGAGGCGGAGAGCCGCGAGGCGATCGGGGTGGGGGACGCCTACCACCTGCCCCCCGAACCGGGATCGGGCTACCTGAGGGGGGACACCTCGGGCTGCGAACGGTTCAAGGCCGCGATGGGGTCGCGGCCCTACGAGCGCCCGGC
Source organism: uncultured Nocardiopsis sp. (assembly GCA_937957845.1). GTDB lineage: Bacteria > Actinomycetota > Actinomycetes > Streptosporangiales > Streptosporangiaceae > Nocardiopsis. Next base: position 3,121 of record CALGOD010000964.1, on the reverse strand, counting down.
GCAGGGGGGGAAGGAGGAGCACGAACCGGTGCTCCCGCTGCTGTCCTACAACGGGCTGGACAAGGTCACCGGGGCGGGCTCCCTGGTGGAGTCGCTCGTGGACTCGATCCGCGCCAAGAGCGAGGAGCCCAAGAAGGAGGACAAGCGCACCACGCTCCAGGTCACGGTCGACCGTCTGGTGGCCTCCGGGGCGGACAAGGTGCGGCCGATCTGGCTGGAGCCGCTGCCGGAGACGCTCACCTTGGACCGGGTGCTGACCGACCTGGGCGAGGGCGACGACCTGGAGGGGGCCGGAACCGAACCCGAACCCTCGGACATGCGCGCCGTCATCGGCCTGACCGACATCCCCCGCGAGCAGAAGGTCGTCCCGACCGAACTGGACTTCACCGGCGCCGAGGGCAACGTCATCGTCCTGGGCGGCCCCCAGTCCGGCAAGTCGACCATGCTGCGCACGGTGATCGCCTCCCTGGCCTGGCGCTACCCGCCCGGACGGGTGAGCGTGTACGCGATCGACTTCGGTGGCGGCGCCCTCCAGGCGATGGAGGACCTGCCGCACGTGGCGGGCGTGGCCGGACGGGCCGACCCGGAGAAGGTCCAGCGGGTGCTGGTGGACGTACGCGCCCAGTTGGACCGGCGCCAGCGCGTGTTCCGCAAGTACAAGCTGGACTCCCCCGCCGCCCTGCGCCAGGCCCGAGCGGACGGCAGGGTCCCCGCGAACGTGGTGGGCGACCTGTTCCTGATGATCGACGGCTGGTCGTCGGTGCGCGACACCTTCGACGAGGCGGACGAGATCCTGATGGACGTGGCCACGCGGGGTCCGTCCCTCGGGGTGCACACGATCCTGACCGGCGCCGCGAGCTCGCAGGTCCGATCCCGGTTGCAGGCCCTGTTCGGCGGCCGGTTCGAGCTACGGCTGAGCGACCCCATGGACTCGGGGATCGGCCGCAAGGCGGCCGAGGCCCTGCCCAAGGACACCCCAGGGCGCGGTCTGACCGCGGAGGAGCACCACACGCACGTGGCCCTGCCCCGTGTGGACGGTTCGGCCGACGGCGAGGACGTCACCGAAGGCATCCGCGACCTGATCAAGCGGGTCGGTGAACGGTGGCCCCAGAAGGCCGTCCAAGGCGTCAAGACGCTGCCGGCCAGGGTGGAACTGGACGACCTGCTCAAGGGCCGCCGGGCCCCGAAGCGCGGCCGGGACCTCGAACTGGTGCTGGGCATGGCCGAGAGCACGCTCACCCCGGTCACCACGAACCTGGCACGGGACCCGCACCTGATGGTGTTCGGCGACCCGCAGACCGGCAAGAGCGCGCTGCTGCGCGGACTGGTCAAGCAGATCGTGCGCCGTCCTTCCACCGAGATCGGCGTGGTCATGGTGGACTTCCGGCGCAGCCACCTGGAGCTGGTCCCGGAGGAGTACCTGCTGGCGTACTGCACGAGCGCGGAACAGACCAAGGCCGTCGCGGCCAACCTCGCCGGATCGTTGAAGGAGCGCCTGCCGGGCCCGGACGTGACACCGAAGCAGCTGCGGGAGCGCAGCTGGTGGAAGGGCCTGGACCTGTACATCGTGGTGGACGACATGGACATGCTGGGGGCGCGCTCGAACCCGCTCGCGCCGCTGGCGCCGTTCATCCCGCAGGGCTCCGACCTGGGCCTGCACATCATCGCGGCGCGCCGCACGGGCGGTGCGGCCCGGGCCATGTTCGAGCCGGTGCTACAGGCGTTGGGCGACATGGCCACGCCGGGCATGCTGTTCTCCGGCGACCGGATGGAGGGCCGTCTGGCCAACGGCGTCGCGTCCCGCCAGCTGCCCGCCGGACGCGCGCAACTGGCCCGCCGCGGAGAGCGTCCGGACCTGGTCCAGGTGGGCTGGAGCGAGCCTCCCGCCTGAGTGGTCGTACCGCTCTCGCGATCCTCCCGACCGAGCCGAGGACGTCTGCTCGACACCCCCCGACCTCGCCGAGGCGAGGTCGGGGGTCGGATAATGGACACCTCGCCCCCGAGCGAACCATGGCACGCTTGAGAGGATCCCACCCTCTGTGTCCCCCGGTCCCCGTCGTCCCCCGAAAGGCGGATCCATGCGGCGTCCCCTCGCCCTGGCCTCGGCCGTGTTGTGCCTGCTCGCTCCCACAGCCTGCGCCGACACGTCGAACGGCTCGGACGGTCCCGCCGAGACCGTGGAAGAGTTGACGGAGGAGGGTCTGTCCGGACTGGCACTGCTGCACCGCGGCTTCGAGGGGGGCGACCCCGAGACCGATCAGGTCCTGGTCTTCCACGACCACGAGACCGGGCACCCCGTGCACCGCATCGCCCTGCCCGAGGGCGCGGTGGACCCGATGGCCCCGGCGTTGCCCGTGCACTCCCAGTTCTCCGAGGACTGGACCTTCTTCGCCTACGCGACCTCCGAGCCCAACGCCGTGCACGTCGCCGTCCTCACCGATCCGGAGGAGACCGGCGAGGAGGAGGTCTCCTACGAACCGATCGAGTCCATCACCCCGTCGACGAACGAGGTCTTGTCCCAGCCCGTCGTTCACGGCGAACGGCTCTGGTTCGTCTCCGACAACACCCAGGACGGCACGCCTCCCCAGGTCCTGTCCGTACCGCTGGAGGCTCCGACCGGTACTCCGAACCAGGAGGGAAGCCTTCCGCTGGGGGAGGACCAGCGGCCCAGTGACTGGGCACTGACCCCGGATGGGGCACTGCACATCCGCAACAGCGTGCCGACCCAGCAGAAGAGCGCCTCCGGTGGGGGGAACCTGGTGGTCCGGGAGACCGCGGGGAGCGTCGTCAACGCGACCCTCAACATCGACGGCGGCCAGTGGCAGACCCTCGACGGCTCCCTGGTGTGGGGAGAGGGCACCGCCGTACTCCGTCCCGACGCCGTCGGAGGCGGGGAACCGCCGGCGGGCGCGTACCTGGTGAGGGTGGAGGGAGAGGGCCACACGGCCACCCGTCTCCTCGCAGAGGCCGACGGGCCGGTGGTCCAGTACGCGCCGGCGCCCGAGCGGGACGCGGTCCTGCTCCAGACCGCCGACTCCTGGTTCCGGGTGGACCTGGAGGACGGCGAGGTGACGGAGACGGAGGAGGCCTTCCCGCGCTTCCACGACGCGTCCATGGACGG
>CALGOD010000963.1 GCA_937957845.1 uncultured Nocardiopsis sp. | reverse complement strand
CTGTTCGCCGGCTCCGTGCGCCCGGGCACCGGCCCCGACGGGGTCGGCAACACCGTCGCCTGCTCCTGGACACCGCACCCCGTGCTGGACGAGGGGGACGGCGGCGTCGGCATGGCCCAGGTCTGGGCGGCACTGGACTGCCCCGGAGGCTGGTCCAGCGACGTCTCGGGGCGACCGGCCGTCCTGGGCCGGTTCACCGCCCGTGTCGACCGCATGCCCCGAGTGGGGGAGACCCACGTGGTGATGGGCCATCTGGAGGAGGTCGACGGACGCAAGATCCACACCGGCAGCGCCCTCTACGACGGCCAGGGTCGCCTCATGGCCCAGGCACGGGCCACCTGGATCGCCCTCAAGGGCTGATCGGCCGCCCGGAACGTCCCTGACCGGCGCCAGCCGCTACGGTGTTGCCTTGTGGCTCCCGAAAGTACGCGGCGGACCGCGCCGACCGACACCAGCAACGCCTCCGGCACGGCCGTGCCGGAGGCATCCCCCGCACGCGGCGGCCGGGGCGGACGGGGCGGACGGGGACGCGACCCCCAGCGGCGCCGCGCCCTCTTGGACGCCGCCGACCGTGTGATCCAGCGCGACGGCCCGGACGCGTCGATGCTGGCCATCGCGGCCGAGGCCGGGATCAGCAAACCGATCCTGTACCGGCACTTCGGGGACAAGAGCGGCCTGTACCAGGCGCTGGCCCGGCGTCACGTGGACCCGCTCATCGAACGCATCCGCGACGAACTGCACCAGCACACCGCGTTCGAGGTGCGCGCCCGTGCCACGGTCGGGGCCTACCTGTCGATGATCTCCCGCAACCTCAACCTCTACCGGTTCCTCATGGACCGGGCCACCTCCGAGGACCCGCGCACACGCGGCGACCTGGGCATGATGGTGCGCCGCTTGGGAGAGGAACTCGCCGACCAGCTCGTCGACGAACTGCGCATCGGCGACCGCCTGCGCTCCCAGATCGTCGCGCACGCCATCGTGGGCATGGTGCAGGCGGCGGGGGAGTGGTGGCTGGAGCACCCGGAGGTCGGCGAGGAGGAGATCATCGACGACCTCACCGACGCGGTGGTCGGCGCCATCCGCGGCAGTCGGCGCTGACGGACCTGTCGGAGGGGTCGCCGGTGTTCCGTGAGGGGTTCGACCTGTGGTGAGCCCGCCCTCGGCGTCACCGTCGACGATGACGACGATGACGCCGAGGGCACTGTGACGGACGGCGGGGAGGGCGGGGCGGCGGAGTGAACCCCGCGGCACCGCCCTCCCCGTCCCCTCAACCGGGGAAGTGACAGGCCACCGGGTGCCCGGTACCCCGGTCGGTGAGCTCCGGTGTCCGCTCGGCGCACACTTCCCGCGCCTTCCAGCAGCGCGTACGGAACCGGCAGCCACTGGGCGGATTCACCGGGCTCGGCACGTCACCGGTGAGGACGATGCGCTCACGCACCCGCTCCTGACGCGGGTCCGGCCACGGCGCGGCCGACAACAGAGCCTGGGTGTAGGGGTGCGCCGGGTTCTCGTAGACGTCCTCCCTCGCGCCGGTCTCCACCACGCGGCCCAGGTACATCACCGCCACCCGGTCGGAGATGTGGCGCACCACCGACAGGTCGTGGGCGATGAAGACGTAGGACAGCCCCAGCCTCTCCTGCAGGTCCTCCAGCAGATTCACCACGCCGGCCTGGACGGACACGTCCAGGGCCGAGACCGGCTCGTCCAGGACCAGGAGCCGGGGCTCCAGGGCCAGGGCCCGGGCGATGCCCACCCGCTGGCGTTGCCCACCGGAGAACTCGTGCGGGTAGCGGTTGCCGTGTTCGGGGCTCAGACCCACCAGACGCAGCAGTTCGGCCACACGCTCGGGCCCCCCGTCGCGCCAGCGGCGGTGTACCTTGAGCGGCTCGGCGATGATGTCGTTGACCGGAAGCTTGGGGTTGAGCGAGGCGTAGGGGTCCTGGAAGACGATGCCCGCCTCACGCCGGACCCGCTGCAACCCGGCGGAGGACATCGACGTCAACTCCTCGCCCCGGTAGCGCACCGAACCCGCGGTCGGCTTCACCAACTGAAGGATCGCCCGGCCGGTGGTGGACTTGCCACATCCCGACTCCCCGACCACGCCCAGGGTCTCCCGTTCCGAGAGTCGCAGGGACACCCCGCTGACGGCGTGCACGTGCCCCACCACACGACGCAGGAGACCCGAGCCGTACACGGGGAAGCGGACTTCGAGGTCGTCGACTTCGAGCAGCGCCGGAGCGGACTCGTGCCGCTCCTCCGACTCGTGCCGTGTCGTCGTCATGGGTTCTGACCCCCGTTTCGGAAGAAGGTCGTCGGGTCCTCGACGGAGGCCAGACGCTCCCAGTGGTGGCAGGCCGCCAGGTGTTCGGTGTACCGACCGGTGTCCTGCGATCCGCCGCCCGGTCCCCCCTCGCCCGAGCCGTCGGTCGGGACGAGCGGGGGCTCGGAGGAACGGCAGGTGGCGTCGGCCAACGGGCAGCGCGGAGCGAACGGACACCCCGAGGGCAGGTTGATCAGTGAGGGCGGGGTCCCCTGGATGGGGCGCAGGCGCTCGCCGTGCGAGGCGGTCATCGACGGGATCGACCCGAGGAGCCCGGCCGTGTAGGGCATGCGGGTCCGGTAGAACACGTCGTCGGTCTCACCGACCTCCACGGGGGTGCCCGCGTACATGACCAGCACCCGGTGGGCCAGGCCCGCGACCACGCCCAGGTCGTGGGTGATCAGCAGGATCGCCGCGTTGACGGCGTCCTTGACCTCCAGGAGCTTCTCCAGGATCTGGGCCTGGACGGTGACGTCCAGAGCCGTGGTCGGCTCGTCGGCGATGATCACGTCGGGATTGTTGATGATCGCCATGGCGATCATCACCCGCTGGCGCATCCCGCCGGAGAACTCGTGCGGGTAGTTGCGCAGTCGCTGCGCGGCCTGGGGGATACCGACCAGGTCGAGCATCTCCCGGGCCCGCTCGCGCGCCTGCCTGGGCGGCACCAGGCTGTGCGCCAGGACCGCCTCCGTCAGCTGGTCTCCGATGGTGTGCACCGGGTTGAGGGCGGTCATGGGGTCCTGGAAGACCATCGAGATCTTGCGGCCGCGCAGGGAACGTCGATCCTTCTCGCGCATGGTGAGCAGGTCCTGGCCGCGGTAGAGGACACGGCCGCTGATGCGCGCGCTGCGTGGCAGCAGGCCCATCACCGCCATGGAGGAGACCGACTTGCCCGACCCCGATTCCCCGACGATGCTCAGCACCTCGCGTTCGCGCAGCGAGTAGGAGACGTCGCGGACGGCCTTGACCACACCGTCGTCGGTGGGAAAGTCCACGCTCAGGTTCTCGACCCGCAGGACCTCCTCGTCGGTCGGCGGTTTGGACTCGGCGAGGGTCCTGGCGGTGTGGACCGCCTCGGCGCCGGTCGTGACGGAGGCCTCCCCGCCGATCGCTTCCGCCGGTGCCGACTCGGAGGGCAACGGCATGTCGAAGGATTGCGTCATCAGTCACGCACCCTGTTCTGTCGTGGATCGAAGGCGTCGCGCAGTCCGTCACCGATGAAGTTCACCGACAGCGCGATCAGGATGATGAACAGGCCGGGCCAGTAGAACAGCCAGGGCCGGGTGCCCATCGCGCTCCGGTAGTCGGTGATGAGCCGTCCCAGCGAGGTGTCGGGCGGCTGCACGCCCATCCCCAGGAAGGACAGCGCCGACTCCAGCAGTACCGCGGCCGCGATGGCCAGGGTCACGCTGACGATGATCACGCCCACCGTGTTGGGCAGGATGTGCTTGAAGATGATGCGGGCCGAGGACGTGCCCACCGAGCGGGCGGCCTCGACGAACTCCTTCTCGCGCAACGACAGCACGGCACTGCGCACCAGCCGGGCCGTCTGCGTCCAGGTGACCAGCCCCAGGACGATGCCGAGGTAGAGGATGCCCGCCTGTCCGGCGATCTTGGCCGCAGCGGCGGCGATGGCCAGGAGCGGGATGGCGATGAGCACGTCGGTGACGCGCATCAGCACGGTCTCGGTCCAGCCGCGGAAGTAGCCCGCGCAGGCGCCGATCAGCGTGGCCACGATCGTGGCCACGATACCGACGAGGAAGGCGATGATCAGGGATACCTGGGTGCCGCGCATGGTCAGCGCGCAGTAGTCCTTGCCGACGTTGTCCTGCCCGAAGGGGGGCTCGCCCAG
>CALGOD010000962.1 GCA_937957845.1 uncultured Nocardiopsis sp. | reverse complement strand
CAGCTTGGTGTCGCGGGCGTCGACCTCGTGCTCCTCGATGTGGATCGAGGACAGGACGTCGTCCTGCACCAGACGCTGGGAGAGGATGATCGCGTCCTCGTAGTTGTGGCCCTCCCAGGACATGTACGCCACGAGCAGGTTCTTGCCCAGCGACATCTCACCCTGGTCGGTGGAGGGACCGTCCGCGAGGACCTGCTCCGCCTCGACCCGGTCGCCTTCGGAGACGATCGGCCGCTGGTTGAAGCAGGTGCCCTGGTTGGAGCGCAGGAACTTGCCCATGCGGTAGGTCTTACGCGTGCCGTCGTCGGCCATCACGGTGATGTAGTCGGCCGTGACGTCCTCCACGACGCCGGCCTTCTCCGCGAGGAGGACCTCCCCGGCGTCGGTGGCGGCACGGTACTCCATGCCGGTACCGACGTAGGGCGCCTCGGCCCGCAGCAGGGGCACGGCCTGACGCTGCATGTTGGAGCCCATGAGGGCACGGTTGGCGTCGTCGTGCTCCAGGAAGGGGATCATCGCGGTGGCGACCGACACCATCTGGCGCGGCGACACGTCCATGTAGTCGACCTCGTCCGAGGTGACCTGCTCGAAGTCCCCGCCCTTACGGCGCACGAGCACGCGCGACTCGGCGAAGGCGCCGTCGGCGGCCAGCGGCGTGTTGGCCTGCGCGATGACGTAGAGGTCCTCCTCGTCCGCGGTGAGGTAGTCGACCTGGTCGGTGACGCGACCGTCGACGACCTTGCGGTACGGGGTCTCCACGAAACCGAAGGAGTTGACCCGGCCGTAGGCGGCGAGAGAGCCGATCAGTCCGATGTTGGGACCCTCAGGGGTCTCGATCGGGCACATACGGCCGTAGTGCGACGGGTGCACGTCCCGGACCTCGAAGCCCGCACGCTCACGGGACAGACCGCCCGGACCCAGCGCCGAGAGGCGACGCTTGTGGGTCAGACCCGCGAGCGGGTTGGTCTGGTCCATGAACTGGGACAGCTGCGAGGTGCCGAAGAACTCCTTGATGGAGGCCACGACGGGGCGGATGTTGATCAGGGTCTGCGGCGTGATCGCCTCGACGTCCTGGGTGGTCATCCGCTCACGGACGACGCGCTCCATCCGGGCCAGCCCCAGGCGGACCTGGTTCTGGATGAGCTCGCCGACGGTGCGCAGGCGGCGGTTGCCGAAGTGGTCGATGTCGTCGGTCTCGATCGGACGGAGGCCGTTGACGGTCTCCTTCTCGACCTCACCCGCGTGCAGGCGGACGAGGTAGTCGATCGTGGCGACGATGTCCTCTTCGGTCAACGTGCCCTGCGTGTACTCGGTGTCCAGACCGAGCTTCTTGTTGATCTTGTAACGTCCGACCTTGGCCAGGTCGTAACGCTTGGGATTGAAGTAGAGGTTCTCCAGGAGCGCCTGGGCCGACTCCTTCGTGGGAGGCTCGCCCGGACGCAGCTTGCGGTAGATGTCCAGCAACGCGTCGTCGGTACCCGCGGTGGGGTCCTTCTCCAGCGTGTTGCGGATGGACTCGTACTGACCGAAGCGCTCCAGGATCTGCTCGGTGGTCCACCCCAGTGCCTTGAGCAGGACGGTCACGCCCTGCTTACGCTTGCGGTCGATGCGGACGCCGACGAAGTCGCGCTTGTCGACCTCGAACTCCAGCCAGGCACCGCGGGACGGGATGACCTTGCAGCCGTACAGGTCCTTGTCCGAGGTCTTGTCCACGGACTTGTCGAAGTACACGCCCGGCGAACGGACCAACTGGGACACGACGACGCGCTCGGTGCCGTTGATGATGAAGGTGCCCTTGGCGGTCATGAGCGGGAAGTCGCCCATGAACACCGTCTGGCTCTTG
>CALGOD010000961.1 GCA_937957845.1 uncultured Nocardiopsis sp. | reverse complement strand
GCCGACAAGGCGGTGAGCGGCGGTCAGTCCGGAGACCCCGCCTCCGACCACGACGACGTGCGGTGCTTCAGGCATGTCTCCAGCTTCCCAGATGGCGCGGGTCACAGCGATCCACCGTCCCGCTCGACACCCGTTGTCCCGGAAGCGGCTCTTCGGGGCGGAACCCGGCAGGGGATTCGCACCGTTGCAAGGTCGTTATCACAGGCGCACAACGGGCGCGGACCGGGGTGCGTCGAAGGGACATGTCCACCACAACGTTCCCCCCGGCCCGCCGTGCCGCCGGGGCGGTGTTCTCCCTGGCCCTGGCCGCACTGCTGGCCACGGCATGCGGTTCCTCCCTCCAGTCCGAAAGCGCAGGGGCGGCCGACGAGTCGGCGGCCCGCGCCCCCCAAGCCGAGTACCACGCCGTTCCGGAGGGCGGCGCCGCCGGAGAACAGGCCGCGGAGGCCGAGCCGGGCGGCGACCTCTCGGTCGACTCCGAGGTGGAGGTCGGTGACCGGCGACTGGTCCACACCGCCGACATGACGGTCCGGGTCGAGGACGTGTCGGAGGCGGTCGACCAGGCCAAGAGGCTGACGATCGACGCGGGCGGCTACATCGCCCACGAGACCCTCTCCACTCCCCGGGGCGGCACGCCCGCGGGTTCGTTGACGCTGCGTGTGCCGAGTGAGGGCTACGAGGAGGCGTTGGAGGACCTGGCGGAGCTGGGCGACCGGTCGAACCTGGAACGTTCGGTCGAGGACGTCACCGAGGAGATCGCGGACGTCGAGAGCCGCGTCGAGTCGGCCGAAACCGCTCTGGAGACGCTGCGGGGCTATCTGGAAGAGGCTGAGAACGTCGACGACCTGCTGCGGGTGGAGAGGGAGATCCAGACCCGGCAGTCGGAGCTGGAAGCGTTCCAGGCACGTCTGGAGACCCTGAACGACCAGACGTCGTACTCGACGGTGCACCTGACCCTGAGTCCTCCGGAGACGTATGTGGAGGCGCCCGCGAACGACTCGATCGGGTTCCTGGGCGGACTGGAACGCGGCCTGCTGGCCCTGGGCGCCCTCGGCGAGGGTATCGCCGTGGTCGCGGGCTGGCTGCTGCCCTTCGTGGTGACCGTCGCCGTACTGGGCGCGGGACCCCTGTGGTGGTATCGCGCACGCAGGAGTGGACGTCCCACCCGCGGAGGCTCCCGGTCCGGGCGTGTTCGGCTCCCGTGGTCCGGCCGTGGCGGGCCCGACACCGAAGAGGGGACGGGGGACGAGGAGACCGCGCCCTCCCCCGACCCGGGAAAGGAGTCCTCGGAGGACCGGGGATAGCCGCGCGGTGCCCGGCCCCGATTCGGGGCCGGGCACCGCGGGGAGTGTGAGAGGCGTGTCGGGTCCATCGTGGGGTACGGACCGTCCCGCCTCAGCGGGCGCTCTGCTCGTGCACGAACTCGGTGAGCCGCTGGAGCATGTCCGGGTCGGTGGTCGGCAGCACGCCGTGACCCAGGTTGAAGATGTGTCCCTCGGCCGCCTCTGCTCGGGACAGGATGTCGCGGGTGCGTTCGGCGACGACCTCCCACGGGGCGAACAGGGTCGCCGGGTCCAGGTTGCCCTGGAGGGCGAGTCCCGGCTGCACGCGCTGGGCCGCCTCGTCCAGCGGCACGCGCCAGTCCACACCCACCACGTCGGCGCCGGCCTCGCCGAGCAGGCCCAGCAGCTCTCCGGTACCCACACCGAAGTGGATGCGCGGCACCTCGTACTCGCTGAGCTGACCGAAGATCCACGAGGAGTAGGGCAGGACCGAGGCCCGGTAGTCCTCGGCGCTCAGGGCGCCCACCCAGGAGTCGAAGAGCTGGACGGCGCTGGCGCCGGCCTCGATCTGGGTGCGCAGGAAGCCCAGCGCGATGGTGGCGAGGCGGCGCATCAGCTCGTCCCACAGCTCGGGCTCGCCGTACATGATCGCCTTGGTGTGTTCGTGGTTCTTGGACGGGCCGCCCTCGATGAGGTAGGAGGCCAGGGTGAAGGGAGCACCCGCGAAGCCGATCAGGGGCTTGTCACCCAGCTCGCCGACCAGCTGCCCCACGGCCTCGGTCACATAGGGCAGGTCGTCGGGCTCGATCTCGCGCAGTCGCTTGACACCGGCCGCGTCCCGGATGGGCTCGGCGACCACGGGGCCGATCCCGGGCTTGATGTCGAGGTCGATGCCGATGGCCTTGAGCGGAACGACGATGTCGCTGAAGAAGATCGCGGCATCGACGTCGGAGCGGCGCACTGGCTGCATCGTTATCTCGGTTATCATGTCGGGGCGCGTGCAGGCTTCGATCATCAGGACGTCGGCGCGGACCCGCCGGTACTCCGGCAGGGAGCGTCCGGCCTGGCGCATGAACCACACCGGAGTGTGGCTCACCGGAAGGCGCCGGCAGGCGCGAAGGAATGGAGAATCTTGCAGCGTCACCCTTCGATCGTGCCATGCCCCGGCCAGTGCTCCCACTCGGATCGCCGTATCGCCGGTTCCACCGCGTTCCTCCACCGTCACCGGGTCACGATCACCGAAACCCCGTGCCCGACGGCGGACCGATCCCAAGATCATCACAAAACACCGACACGCCGGGCGAACTCCGGCCGGGGCGGCGTGACTCGTGCCACGGTCGTCTGCGTGCCCACCATCGTGCCTGTGGCGGGGCGGCGGAGCATGCCCAGGCGATCCCCGCCCAGACGTGAATCACCACAGAACGAAGGCTGACGTTTCCACCATGCCCGATGTCGGTAACGCCGAGGACGCGAACGAGACGTTCCGGCGAGCGGTCGAGGCCCTGCGCTCTCCCCTCCTGCGCCCCGAGATCACCGTCCGGGAGATCCCCGCCCCCCAACGGCTGGCTCCCCACTCCGCCGCCGTCTCGGCCGAGGTGACCGTGCAGGGCGAGGAGGTCGCCTGGGGGCGGCTCATCGTGCTCTACGACCCCGAGGACACCCGCGACTGGCCGGGGCCGTTCCGTGTGGTCTGCCAGGTCAACTCCGAACTGGAGTCGGAGATCGCGAGCGATCCGTTGCTCGGACCGGTGGCCTGGAGTTGGCTGACCGACGCCTTGGAGGCCAACGACGCCGCCCATCACACCCTCAGCGGCACCGTCACCCGGGCCACCACCGAGGGTTTCGGCACCAAGGCCGACCAGGGGTCCACCACCGAGGTGGAGATGCGCGCCTCGTGGACGCCGGAGTCCGATGACCTGGCAGGACACGTCAACGCGTGGTCTGCTCTCCTGGCCTCCGCGGCGGGGCTGCCGCCGCAGGACGTCACCGACATCGGCAGGCAACGCTCCCGTCCCTGACCTTCGAGGGGGTCGGTCCGGCGCGGTCCGGATCCGTGTTCGGTGGCGACAGCGCATACCGTAGTGATGTGGCGAACGCGTTGAACTCCAAGACAGAATCCCGCGACGCAGGCAAGGACGACGCTGAAGGGGCCCCACTGCTGCGGGAGCCGCGCGAGGGCCTGCCCGAGGTCACCTCCGACCCCGACGCGCTGGCCGGTGTGGCCGCCGCGTTCTCTGCCGGCAGCGGTCCCGTGGCGATGGACGCCGAACGTGCCTCCGGTTACCGGTACGGACAGCGGGCCTACCTGGTGCAGCTGCGCCGCGAGGGATCGGGGTCGGCGTTGATCGACCCCATCGCCTGCCAGGACCTGGGCAAACTGAGCGAAGCCGTGGCCGGGGCCGAGGTGGTGCTGCACGCGGCGCATCAGGATCTGCCCTGTCTGTACGAACTGAACCTGCGCCCTCGACGTCTCTTCGACACCGAACTGGCCGGTCGACTGTTGGGTTACCCGCGGGTCGGCCTGGGTTTCATGGTGGAGCGGGTCCTGAACATCCGACTGGCCAAGGAGCACTCGGCCGTGGACTGGTCCCAGCGCCCCCTGCCCGAGGACTGGTTGCGCTACGCCGCGCTGGACGTGGAGGTCCTCGTCGAGCTGCGCGACGCCCTGGAGCTCGAACTGGAGGAGACCGGCAAGCTGGAGTGGGCCAGGGAGGAGTTCGAGGCCGTCCTGGCCGCACCGCCGAAGGAGCCCCGACCCGATCCCTGGCGTCGTACCTCGGGTATGCACCGTGTGCGCAACCAGCGCTCCTTGGCCGTGGTCCGCGAGCTGTGGTACGAGCGTGACCGCATAGCCCGGGAGCGGGACATCTCACCCGGTCGCGTACTGCCGGACGCGGCGATCGTGGAGGCGGCCACGACCATGCCGCGCACCACCGCGGAACTGGCCGACATCCGCCAGTTCGGGATCAAGCTGGCACGGCGTTACCTCACCACGTGGATCAAGGCGATCAACCGCACCCGCGACATGCCGCAGGCCGAACTCCCCCGGCCCAACGCCCCGGGCGACGGCCCTCCGCCGGTGAACCGGTGGGCCGACAGGGCCCCGGAGGCGGCGCTTCGGTTGGAGGCGGCCAAGGCCACGGTCGCGGGGATCGCCGAGGACGTCGTGATGCCGACCGAGAACCTGTTGCTGCCGGACGCGGTACGCCGCCTGGCGTGGGCACCGCCCAAGGACGTGGGCCCCGACACCGTGGGGGCCTTCCTCCGGGAGCGTGGGGCCCGCGAGTGGCAGATACGCCTGACCGCCGAGCCTCTGGCCACCGCGCTACGCGAGGCGGAGAAGGGGTGATCTTTACCCCTATATGACACAATCAACCCAGGCGTGACTGAACTCACCACCCCCTCAAGGGGTGGTTACCTGTTCCGCAGTGCTCTGTCCGATTAAGTTATAGAAATGTGCCCTGGGGCTTCGGGGCGCCGTGTTCGTACGACGGGTGTTGTCACCGCAGGCCATCGAGCCGCGGTGCGTGATCAGGGGAAAGTGGTGAGTGTGCTGTCGTTCTGGCGCGCGTTGCTGCGCGAGACCGGGCTGAAGGGTGCGGTCAGGCCCCGTTCGGCCGACGCCCCTGCGTCCTCGCGTGAAGAACATCCTGCGAAGCAGTCGACCGAGGTGTCCGTGCCGAGCCCGACACCGGCGAGCGGTGCGGTCACCGAACCGCTGTCCCTGTCGGAGGAGCGAGGCGAGACGGCGGTCGTCCAGGCTTCCGCGACCAGGACGGCCGAACCGGATGGAGCGCCCGTTCCCGTGCCCACCTCCGGGATGCGGGCGTCCTCTCTGGAGCGGACTCTGCGTTCACTGGTGGAGCGGCTCGGTACCGAGCATCCGGACACGATCACCGCGCGCAACAACCTGGCGACCAAGTACGCGCAGATGGGCCGTCGCCAGGCGGCCGTGCAGCAGTTCGAGCTGGCCCTGGCCGAGGCGGTGGAGGTCTTCGGGGACGAGCATCCCCGTACCGAGATCATTCGCGAGAACCTGGCCTGGGCCTACGAGGACGCCGGGCGTCCCGCGGACGCCGTGAAGCAGTGGGAGGTGCTGCTGCGCGAGCGCGAACGCCAGTTCGGTTCGACCGACGAGGACACGGTCGAGGCTCGCATGCGCCTGGCCGTCTGCTATCGGCGCAGCGGGCGTCTGGACGCGGCCGTGGTGCACTATGAACGGGCCATCGAGGACGTCTCCTCCACCGAGCGGCGCGAGGAGCTGCGACTGGGACTGAGCGCCGCACAGAGCATGTCCGGACGTTACGACGACGCGATCGCGCAGCTGCGGATGGTGTTGGCCGGCAGGCGCCGCCGGTTGGGCAAGAGCCACCTCGACACGCTGACGGTCCACCACCGTCTGGGGCGCGCCTACACCCAGGCCGGCCGGATCGACGAGGCCGTGGAGGTGTTGCGCGACGCCTACCGGGCGGCGATGAACTCCTTCGGCGACCCAGAGGTGCGGCGCCTGACCCTGCGGATGCGCCGTGACCTGGCGGGGGCCTACAACGCGGCCGGTCGTCACCGTGAGGCCAACGCACTGCTGTAGAACGACACCCGGGAGCCTGGGGCCGGGGGCCGGGGACGCGAGGGCGTCCCCGGCCCTTCGCACACCCGGGGTCCCCACGCCCTCTCCGTCACGGGTGGCCTCGGGCGAAGGTGCGTCCTCCCGCCCCGTTCGGTCGAAGCCATCGGCCGCACGGCTCGCGCTACTTGTTACTGACGAGTAGCATGGACGTGTCGAGTCCACTCATCCCTTGGAGAAGGAGGGGCCATCGTGTCGCGAACTGCCCGCGATGTCGTGTTTGTCGACGGGGTCCGTACCCCGTTCGGCAAGTCTGGCAAGGGCCTCTACGCCGAGACACGCGCCGACGACCTGGTCGTACGCGTGATCCGCGAACTGATGCGCCGCAACCCCGGCCTGCCGGCCGAGCGCATCGACGAGGTCGCCATCGCCGCCACCACCCAGATCGGCGATCAGGGCCTGACGATCGGGCGTAGCGCCGCGATCCTCGCCGGGCTGCCCCGCAGCGTCCCCGGCTACGCCATCGACCGCATGTGCGCCGGTGCGCTCACCGCCGTCACCACCTCCGGCGCGGGCATCGCCTTCGGCGCCTACGACGTGGTGATCGCGGGAGGCGTCGAGCACATGGGGCGCCACCCCATGGGCGAGGGCGTGGACCCCAACCCGCGCTTCCTCTCCGAGAAGCTCGTGGACCCGTCCGCGCTGGTCATGGGCAACACCGCCGAGAACCTGCACGACCGGTACCCGACCATCACCAAGGAGCGCGCCGACGCCTACGCGGTACGCAGCCAGGAGAAGGTCGCCAAGGCCTACGCCGACGGCAAGATCCAGCCCGACCTGGTCGAGGTCCTGGTCCGCTCCCTGGAGAAGGGCTACGGACTGGCCACCCAGGACGAGCCCCCGCGGCCCGGCACCACCATGGAGACGCTGGCCGGTCTGAAGACCCCGTTCCGCGCGCACGGAAACGTGACCGCGGGTAACGCCGCCGGCCTCAACGACGGCGCCACCGGTGCCATCCTGGCCGCCGAGGACGTGGCCCAGGAGCTGGGTCTGACCTCCCGGATGCGCCTGGTCGACTTCTCCTTCGCCGGAGTGGAGCCCGAGGTCATGGGCGTGGGACCGGTGCCGGCCACCGAGAAGCTGTTCGCCCGCCAGGGCATCTCGATGGACGACATCGGCCTCATCGAGATCAACGAGGCCTTCGCCGTGCAGGTGCTCGCCTTCCTGGAGCACTTCGGCCTGGCCGACGACGACCCCCGCGTCAACCCGTGGGGCGGCGCCATCGCCCTGGGCCACCCGCTGGCCTCCTCCGGCGTGCGCCTGATGATGCAGCTCGCGCGCCAGTTCGCCGAGCGGCCGGACGTCCGTTACGGCCTGACCACCATGTGCGTGGGCATGGGCATGGGCGGAACCGTCCTGTGGGAGAACACCAACTACGAGGGGGGCAAGTGAGCAGCGCGATCGAGCAGGCACGGGAACTGTTCAGCGACGAGGTCGTCACCAAGGCGATCTCCCGTGACGTGGAGCTCCCCCATGGTGCGGGCACCGCGGTCCTGATCACCCTGGACAACGGGCACGACCACACCAAGCCCAACACCTTCGGCCCCGGCGGCCTGCTGAGCCTGGACGAGGCGATCGAGGCGGCCCGGGCGCGCACCGACATCGTGGCCGTGGCCGTCACCGGCAAGCCGTTCATCTTCGCCGTGGGCGCGGACCTGACCGGTGTTCCGGCGATCCAGAACCGCGAGCAGGCGCACGCCATCGGCAAGCTCGGCCACGACGTGTTCCGCAAGCTCGGC